>JAGAIK010000203.1 GCA_017626625.1 Roseburia sp. | reverse complement strand
GGACGTACTTTTTATACCTCCAATGCCGGTTTAAAAGAATTGAAGCAGGAGATCTCCAAGTATTTATATCGCCGCTGTGATGTGTCCTATAATCCGGACTCTGAGATCATGGTGACTGTGGGCGGCAGCGAGGCAATCGACATTGCCATGCGTGCCATGTTAGACCCGGGAGATGAAGTCTTAATTCCCCAGCCCAGCTACGTTTCCTATGTGCCCTGTGCGGTGTTGGCAAACGGAGTTCCTGTGGTGATTGAACTTCAGGCAGAAAATGATTTCCGGCTTACTCCGGAGGAGTTAGAGGCGGCAATTACACCGAAAACCAAGCTTCTGGTGCTTCCTTTCCCGAACAATCCTACCGGTGCGGTGATGGAGAAGGAAGATTTAGAGAAAATAGCAGAGATAGTGAGAAAGCATGATTTATTTATTTTGAGTGACGAGATTTATTCAGAATTGACTTATCTGGAAAATCATGTCAGCATCGCCTCCCTGCCGGGGATGCGGGAGAGAACCATTGTAATCAACGGATTTTCCAAATCTCATGCCATGACGGGCTGGCGGCTTGGCTATGCCTGCGGTCCTGCGGTAATTTTGAAGCAAATGTTAAAAATCCATCAGTATGCCATCATGTGTGCCCCTACCACCAGCCAGTACGCGGCAGTGGAGGCGCTGCGCAATGGGGATGATGACGTGGCAGCCATGCGGGAAGAATACGATGGCAGACGGCGTTATCTGTTACACAGATTTCAGGAAATGGGCTTGTCCTGTTTTGAGCCCTTCGGAGCATTCTATATGTTCCCCTGTATCAAGGAGTTTGGCATGACTTCGGACGAGTTTGCCACAAAGCTTTTAAACTCCCAGAAGTTAGCCGTGGTTCCGGGAACAGCCTTTGGAGACTGCGGAGAGGGATTTTTGCGGATTTCCTATGCCTATTCCCTGGAGAATCTGAAGAAGGCGATGGACAGGCTCGAAGCATTTGTTACGGAACTGAGGAATGCGCAGAGCTAGAAAATGAAGTTTTTTCTCCGGCAGGAAATTGTTTTGCCGGGAGTATTTTCTATTTGAAATATGAAAAGTTAGGAGAGAAGGGCCGCCGGGTTTTGCGGCGGCTCTTGTCATAAGAAATGGCAGAGTTGAACATAGTATTATATGAGCCGGAGATTCCGGCAAATACGGGAAATATCGGAAGAACCTGCGTGGCAACGGGGACGAAGCTGCACCTCATTGAGCCTCTGGGCTTCCGTCTGGACGAAAAATCAATTAAGCGTGCCGGAATGGATTACTGGAAGGACTTAGATGTCACCACCTACGTCAACTGGCAGGAGTTTTGCGAAAAGAATCCGGGAGCAAAAATTTATATGGCAACCACCAAAGGCAGGCATGTTTATACCGAGGTTTCCTATGAGCCGGATTGTTTTATCATGTTCGGAAAAGAGAGCGCCGGAATCCCGGAGGAAATCTTAAAAGAAAACCCGGACACCTGCGTGCGGATACCGATGATTGGGGAAACACGTTCCCTGAATCTGTCTAATTCCGTGGCAATCGTCCTCTATGAGGCGCTGCGGCAGAACCAATTTGACCACATGAAATTACAGGGAGAACTGCACCGCTTAAGCTGGGATTCGTAAAAGAGAGACACTGGCGGATTTAGAAAAAGGAAAAAGGATAGAATGGGAATTATCAAAGCAAAGCAATTAGTTCATGAATATATCAGGCGGGACGAAGAGGGAAACGTGGAGTCTATCCAGACCGCCCTTGACCACGTGGATTTAGATGTGGAGCCGGGGCAGTTTATCGCCATTTTAGGTCATAACGGTTCCGGAAAATCCACTCTGGCAAAGCATATCAATGCTCTGTTGACGCCCACCGAGGGAAGCCTCTGGGTCAACGGCATGGACGTATCGGAAGAACAGAACGTGCTCCCCGTGCGCCAGACCGCAGGCATGGTATTCCAGAATCCCGACAACCAGATTATCGCCAGCGTCGTGGAGGAGGACGTGGGCTTTGGCCCGGAAAATATCGGCGTCCCCACAGAGGAAATCTGGCAGCGTGTAGAGGAAAGCCTAAAATCCGTAGGCATGTTAGAATACCGCACCCATTCCCCCAACAAGCTTTCCGGCGGACAAAAACAGCGTGTCGCCATCGCAGGCGTAGTGGCAATGCAGCCCAAATGTATCGTCTTTGACGAACCCACAGCCATGCTCGACCCCAACGGAAGAAAAGAGGTCATCCGCACCGCCCATGAGCTGAATCAGAAAAAGGGCGTCACCGTTATCCTCATCACCCACTACATGGAGGAAGTGGTGGACGCAGACCGTGTCATCGTCATGGACCAGGGCAAAGTCGTTATGCAGGGCACCCCCAGAGAAATCTTCTCCCAGGTAGGCAAACTAAAAGAATACCGCCTGGACGTCCCTCAGATAACCATCCTGGCCGACCTGCTCCGCCAGTCCGGTCTGGATATCCCGGTAGGCGTACTCACCAGAGAAGAATTAGTGGGGCATATTTTACGGCTCGCTCAAGTAGAGCCGCCTGCAAAATAGGCTTTATACAAAATCTACTTAAGCCATATTCTTCTGGTTTATTCAATTAGAAGAATATGCCAGGCAGATTATAATAAATGAGAGAGTTAGGCATATGTAAATTTTATTCGATAAACAGCTGGGACGGGCAGGCGTTTTTAGGAGGACCCTTTGAAAGACGCCGGTGCTTAGCGAGGTATTGTCGAGCTTAGCATCCGCTGCGTCTTTCACGGAGCGAGAGCGTGTCCGCATAAAAATGCCTGCCCGTCCCAGCGTCCCTATATCAAATTAATAAACCCAGAAAGGCACCCCATTTATGTCAATCATCCTAGACAAAGTAAACCACATTTACAGCCCCGGCACCGCCTATGAAATTCAGGCGCTTAAGGACGTAAATTTAAAAATAGAAGACGGTCAGTTTATCGGCATCATCGGCCACACCGGTTCCGGAAAATCCACCCTGATACAACACTTAAACGGATTAATGAAAGCAACCTCCGGCGCTATCTATTTCCACGGAAAAGATATTTACGACGAGGACTTTGATTTGCGTGAGCTGCGCAACCGTGTGGGGCTGGTATTTCAGTACCCGGAGCACCAGCTTTTTGAAACCACCATTTTTGATGATGTCTGCTTCGGTCCAAAGAATCAGGGCTTGTCGAAGGAAGAAGCCGGGCTGCGCGCCTTTGAGGCATTAAGAAACGTGGGAATGCCGGAGGAGCTTTATTACCAGTCTCCCTTTGACCTGTCCGGCGGACAGAAACGGCGTGTTGCCATTGCAGGGGTTCTTGCCATGAAACCGGAGGTTCTTATTTTAGATGAGCCCACGGCGGGCTTAGACCCGGCAGGCAGGGATGAAATTCTTGATTTGGTGGCGAGAATGCACAGAGAGCGGGGGATTACGGTGATTTTGGTGTCCCACAGCATGGAAGATGTGGCGAAGTATGTGCAGCGCATTGTTGTGATGAACCGGGGAAGTGTGATGTATGACGGAACGCCAAAGGAAGTGTTCCGCCACTATAAGGAGTTAGAAGCGGTGGGACTTGCCGCACCGCAGGTTACTTATCTGATGAATGAACTGAAAGCCTATGGGCTAAAGGTGGATACTGATGCCACCACCATTGCTGAGGCAAGGGCGAGCCTGTTAGAGGCGCTGACGGGAATTGATTCGCAGAAAAATGATTTTCACAGATAATAAGTAGAGCAGGAAAGACTGCCGTTGTGAAAATGAAGCTTCGGGCTGCGGAAAGAGAAAGGTTCAGAAAAAATGCTGAGAGATATTACGTTAGGACAATATTATCCTGCCGATTCTGTGATTCATAAATTAGATCCAAGGGTAAAATTATTTGCTACAATGCTTTATATCGTATCGCTGTTTTGCTTTAAGGGCATCGCCGCCCTGCTGGTGATATCCCTGTTTTTGTTTGCGGTAATCCGTATATCAAAGGTGCCGTTTAAGTTTATGGTAAAGGGCTTGAAGGCGATTATGATTTTAATGCTGATAACGGCGCTGTTCAATCTGTTTTTGACGCCGGGCGAGCCGGTGGTAAGCTTCTGGATTTTTAAAATCACCGCAGAGGGGGCAAAAAATGCCGTTTTAATGGTAATCCGTCTGGTCTATCTGATTTTGGGAACTTCCATTATGACGCTCACCACCACGCCGAACCAGTTGACAGATGGTCTGGAAAAGGCATTGATGCCTCTGTCGAAAATCGGTGTGCCGGTGCACGCCATTGCCATGATGATGTCCATTGCTCTGCGTTTTATCCCTATTCTTATAGAAGAAACGGATAAAATCATGAAAGCCCAGATGGCGAGAGGGGCGGATTTTGAGAGCGGAAATTTGGTACAGAAAGTGAAAAATATGATACCTCTGCTGGTGCCCTTGTTTGTCTCGGCTTTCCGTCGGGCGGACGACCTTGCCATGGCGATGGAGGCGAGATGTTATAACGGCGGGGAGGGCAGAACCAAGATGAAACCCCTGCATTATGAAAACAGAGACAGGGCGGCTTATCTGATTATCGTCGGATATCTTGTGGTTGTACTGCTGTGCAGGAGGTTTCTG
Organism: Roseburia sp.; assembly: GCA_017626625.1. Taxonomy (GTDB): domain Bacteria; phylum Bacillota; class Clostridia; order Lachnospirales; family Lachnospiraceae; genus Roseburia. The sequence continues at coordinate 1,563 of JAGAIK010000203.1, read as the reverse complement.
CCATTTCCGATGTAAGAAATTCTGAATGAATTCGGAGAAAATAAAACCGGAACTTCTGGGAGAAAAATATGCGGGTAAAATTGATTGTTGCCTATGACGGGACGAATTATAAGGGCTGGCAGGTGCAGCCGAACGGAATTACCATTGAGGAAGTGCTGAATAAAAAACTGACGGAGCTGTTGGGAGAAGAGATTACGGTTACCGGGGCAAGCCGGACGGATTCCGGGGTGCATTCCCTGGGAAATGTGGCGGTTTTTGATACCAACACCAGAATGCCTGCGGAGAAGATTTCTTTTGCCCTGAATCAAAGGCTGCCGGAGGATATTGTGGTGCAGGATTCCTGCGAAGTGCCGGAGGACTGGCATCCCCGGTATCAGAACAGCAGAAAGACCTATGAATACCGGATTTTAAACCGCACCTTCCGTATGCCTTCCAGGCGGTTTGATACCTATTTTTATTATCACCCGCTGGATGTGGGGAAAATGCAAAAAGCGGCTTCCTATCTGGTGGGAGAGCATTATTTCAAGAGCTTTTGTGCAATCGGGGCGCAGGTAAAAACCACCGTGCGCACGGTTTATGCCTGCGATGTGTTGAAAGAAGGAGATATCATTACCATCCGGGTGACCGGAAATGGGTTTCTTTACAATATGGTGAGAATTATTGCGGGAACACTGATTCAGGTTGGCGGCGGTGCGGTTCCTCCGGAGCGCATTCCGGAGATTTTGGCAGCGCAGGAGCGCAGTGCGGCAGGACCGACAGCCCCGGCGCAGGGGCTTACAATGATGGGGATTACATTTGAATAAAAAATGTGATAATCAGGAGAGGAGCGGTTCGCTCATTTCCTGTAAAAGTTCAGGCAGTTAGATTGAAAAAATTCCTTGACACGCAAGGGTTCGTGTAATATAATATTTAAGTCTGTGATAGTGAATTAATGTCAATCCAAAAGCCCCGGAGCGACATTTAAACTATAAACAATAAGAGAATGCGGCGGCGTGTGTCCTGGACATTCACATGGCAAAGCGTTTCGCAACATTATTTCTAGGAGGAAGATTCAATGAAAACTTTTATGGCTAGCCCAGCTACCATTGATAGAAAATGGTATGTAGTTGACGCTGAAGGTATGACATTAGGACGTTTAGCATCTGAAGTTGCTAAAGTATTAAGAGGAAAGAATAAAGCAATCTTTACACCGCACATCGATACCGGTGATTATGTAATCGTTGTCAATGCAGAGAAAATCAAAGTAACCGGTAAGAAATTAGACCAGAAAATCTACTACAATCACTCCGATTATGTAGGTGGAATGAAAGAGACCACATTAAAAGAAATGTTAGCAAAACATCCGGAAAGAGTTATCGAGCACGCTGTTAAGGGAATGCTTCCGAAAGGACCTTTAGGAAGACAGATGTATACAAAATTATTCGTATACGCAGGACCGGATCACAAACATGCAGCTCAGAAACCTGAAGCTTTAACATTTTAATTAGGAGGGAAAAACAGTGGCTAATACAAAGTATTACGGAACAGGAAGAAGAAAATCATCTGTTGCCAGAGTATATTTAG
>JAGAIK010000016.1 GCA_017626625.1 Roseburia sp. | reverse complement strand
GATTTCCCGGTATGTGTGTGCGGTAAAGTTTCTAAGGGAAAGGTGATTACCAGAAAACCGATTTTGCCTTCGGAGAGAGAGTTAGAGGAAAATTCCAGGTCAAAAAGTGCAAAATTACGGGTGTTTGAAAAGCGTTAAGTGACAGACAGGCAGAGGCATAAGAATAGAAAAGAGGAAAAATTATGAAAAATCAGACAACAGGTAGGGACAGAACAGAAAATCGTTATTATGTGGATGGCAATACCGTCCGCAGAATGGAGGCTGCTCCCGATTACAGAAGACAGCAGAGAGAGCGGATTGAGAGGGAAAAACAGGAGGAGCTCCGCAGAAGAAAGCGTATTGCAAGACGCAATCAGGAACGCGCCCTTAGAATGAGCAGAAGCTACGTGGCATTTCTTACCATGGCGGTGGTAGTGTTCGGTATTTTTGCAGGCTGCTACATAAAGGTACAGTCCTCCGTTACTGCGAGAATGAAAAATATTGCCACGTTAGAGAGCCAGATTTCAGATTTAAAGGCTGAGAATGACGAGGCATATAAGAGAATCAGCAATTCCGTTGATTTAGACAGCGTGAGAGAGCGGGCAATGACGGAGTTGGGAATGACTTACGCCAGGGAATCCCAGATTATTTATTATTCTGTCGGGGAGGATGATTATATGAACCAGTTTGGGGAGATTCCGGGTAAGTAAGGGTACAGGAGTAATTCATGGCAACAAAGAGAAAAAGAAGAAAACCTTGGTTAAAATTTCCGAAGCGCATGCAGAAAAAACTGATTGTAATGTTTGGATGTATTGCGCTTTTATTAGTGGGGCTGATTGTCCGGCTGATGTATATTGAACATACCAGCGGTGAAAAGTATGAGAAAATCGTACTTTCCCAGCAGGAATATGACAGCCAGACCATTCCCTACCAGAGAGGGGACATTGTGGATGCAAAGGGGACGGTGCTTGCCACAAGTATCGCCGTCTATAATGTGGTGCTGGATTGTTATGTCATGACCAGCAAGGAGGATTACATTGCGCCCACCATTGAGGCGCTGACGGAGTGTTTCCCGGATATTACCAGCGAAGAGCTTTATGATTATGCCGAAAACAGTAAGGACAGCCGTTATATTGTCCTGAAAAAAAAGGCTTCCTATGAGGAAATCCAGCCTTTTGTGGAAATGCAGGAGGCAGTGGACGACAAAGACAAAAAAATAAATCCCAATATCAAGGGCGTCTGGTTTGAAAAGGAATATGAGAGGCAGTACCCCTATGGGGAGTTAGCAAGTGCGGTGGTGGGCTTTACCACATCGGGAAATCTCGGTATCAATGGGCTAGAGCAGCATTACAACGAGGTTTTAAATGGAGTGGACGGCAGGGAATACGGTTATCTGAATACGGATAATAATTTTGAGCAGACCATCAAAGCGGCGAAAAACGGCAATACTTTAGTGACCACGTTAGACGTCAATATTCAGTCAGTGGTGGAAGAAAAAATCGCAGAGTTTAATGAGGCGTATACCGGAAATTACAGAGAGGGAGATGCGGGGGCAACCCATATCGGCGTCCTGATTATGAACCCGAATAACGGAGACGTGCTTGCCATGGCAAATTATCCTAACTATGACGCCTCAAATCCCAGGGATTTATCGGCATACTACACGGAAGAACAGCTAGCGGCGATGGACGAGGAAGAACAGTTAGACGCTTTAAATAAAATCTGGCAGAATTTCTGCGTTACTTATACCTATGAGCCGGGTTCCACGGCAAAGCCCTTTACGGTGGCGGCGGGGCTTGAGACAGGGACGGTAGCCACCACAGATACCTATTATTGCGATGGATATGAGGAAATCGGCGGGCACACCATTCATTGCGTCAACCGTATGGGACATAATATGGAAACCTTAGAGCAGACATTGATGTATTCCTGCAATGATGCCCTGATGCAGATGTCCTATAAAATCGGGAAAGAAAATTTCAGCAAATACCAGCAGATATTCGGCTTCGGGCAGAGAACCAACATTGATTTGCCGGGAGAGGCGAGAACCGATACCCTGATTTACAATGTGAATGATATGGGTCCGGTGGATTTGGCAACCAACGTGTTTGGACAGAACTTTAATACCACCATGATACAGTTAGGCAGCGCCTATTGCTCCCTGATTAACGGCGGGTATCTCTATCAGCCCAGGGTGGTAAAACGCATTACCGACGAAAACGGCAATGTGATTGAGGATATTGCACCGACACTTCTGCGGGAGACGGTGTCAAAATCCACCAGCGAAACTTTAAAGAAATACATGCAGTCCACGGTGGGCGGAGACGCATCGGCTACAGGAACTACGGCAAAGGTGGACGGTTATTCCATGGGAGGAAAGACGGGAACCGCCCAGAAAGCGGGACGTGACGGCGTCAATTACCTGGTTTCCTTTATCGGCTTTGCCCCGGTGGAAGACCCACAGCTTATGATTTACTGTGTGGTGGACGAGCCAAATGCGGAGGAGCAGTACCACAGTACCTTTGCCCAGAATATTGTCCGGGAAATCTTAGAGGAAGTGCTTCCTTATATGAATATTTACCGCGACGAAGAGACCACAGGCATTCACGACGGCTGGGATATCAAGGGAGAAGAGGCAGGACAGACCGCGGCTGCGGACATTGCCAATGCCCCGGTGGAAGAAAGCCTTGATGTGCCGGACACCACCGATGATTTGCCGGAAAACAGCGATGACGGCGTGGTGACAGACAACATCGACCCCGGACCGGAGGATAACGGCGGCGGGCAGACAACGGATACACCGACGGATGATACACCAGGCGAATAAGGTATAACCTCACAAAAGTTAGAATAAGATAGTATGAAAACTTTTGTGGGGTTTTTTTATGCGGCAGGAAATTCCGTTTTGCAGGAACAAAACATATAACCGGAAAAAAATCATGGTCATGTTTGTGGTTATTTTCTTCGTGGTGATGTTCCTTATCGGCAGGCTGGTGTATCTGATGGTATTCTGTTCCGAATATTACGGGCAGAAAGCTGAAAACCTGCATGAGAGGGAGAGGGACATTAAGGCGGCGAGGGGAAAAATCATTGATGCCACAGGCACGGTGCTTGCCACCAATAAATCCGTCTGCACCATATCTGTGATTCACAGCCAGATAGAGGAGCCGGAGGCAGTGATTGACGCACTGGTGAAAGAGTTGGGCCTGCCGGAGGAGACGGTGCGCAAGCGGGTGGAAAAGGTCAGCTCCATTGAGCG
>JAGAIK010000202.1 GCA_017626625.1 Roseburia sp. | reverse complement strand
GTCTGCTAAGGAACGTGTTACCTCTGTTCCCGCTTCGGCAATGATTTCGCCTGTGGTTACATCCACAACATCCTCCGCTAAAACCTGTCCGTTGATACGGTTTTTCAGTGCTAATTTTTTATTGAATTTGTAACGTCCGACTTTGGCAAGGTCGTATCTTCTCGGGTCAAAGAACATAGCATTAATAAGGCTCTCCGCACTCTCAACAGTCAGCGGCTCGCCTGGTCTGATTTTCTTATATAACTCAAGAAGTCCCTCTTCATAATTGGTCGCAACGTCTTTTCCAAAACTTGCTAAAATCTTCGGTTCCTCACCGAACATATCGATGATTTCCTGATTGCTGCCGATACCAAGGGCACGAATCAATACAGTAATCGGAACCTTTCTGGTTCTATCTACACGAACATAGAAAACGTCATTGGAGTCTGTCTCGTACTCTAACCAAGCGCCACGGTTTGGAATTACAGTACAGGAATACAGAGTTTTACCCACTTTATCGTGAGCAATTCCGTAATAGATACCCGGAGAACGTACCAACTGGCTGACGATAACACGCTCAGCACCGTTGATTACGAAAGTACCTGTTTCGGTCATCAAAGGAAGGTCGCCCATGAAAATCTCATGCTCGTTAATCTCATCCGTTTCTTTGTTGTGAAGTCTGACCTTTACTTTTAAAGGCGCTGCGTATGTGGCATCTCTCTCTTTACACTCTGGGATTGTATATTTTACATCATTTTCGCATAATGTAAAATCAACAAAATCCAAGCTCAGATGACCGCTGTAGTCAGCAATCGGAGAGATATCAGCAAATACTTCTTTTAAGCCCTCTTTTAAGAACCACTGATAGGAGTCTTTCTGGACCTCTATCAGATTGGGCATCTCTAATACCTCTTTCTGTCTTGAGTAACTCATACGCATTCCTTTTCCGGCTTTCACCGGACGTATTCTGTTTTTCTCCATTGACGTTTCACCTCTCGTTTTTATAATCAACAAGCGAATGCCTGTTGTATGAAATCTACCGCCCCAAACTGCCCGGACAGCAGCCCTTGCGGTATGTGAACACTCAGCATCCACTACATATAGTAGCTCTCACCACATCTTTTCCACAAAACATGCGAAACGCCCTGTTTCCGGGGGTTCCCGCACATATGTTTCCCTAAAAAAGACGCAATAAGTCCACTGCACCACAATAGTGCAACGTATATGATAGCACAAGCATTAGTAAAACGTCAAGCTTTTTTGCAGAAAAAAATACGGTCTGCAAATCAGACCGCATTTTCCTACTATTTTAATTTTTCTAGTCCGTCAGACAAAGACTCTTTCCTTTTGAAGCTTTTGTCCAGTCAGGTTTCAGGCAAACATACGGAACATGCTGTTTGCCTGCTGTTCCATTTTCTTTTTCTGCATAAACAGCGCATACTCTTGTAACGTCTCTTTTTTCTTCTTCTCAGAAATCGCCTCCGGGAAATCCAAATCCTCCAGCCGGCTCTTTGACGCCGTTACGTTCAGCCTTGTATTGGTACTGTAATTGTAAGCGTAATCGAGAGCATTGCTCTGTGCGCCCATACTGCTTCTGCCTGCGCTCACCTTTGCAAGGGCGT
>JAGAIK010000201.1 GCA_017626625.1 Roseburia sp. | reverse complement strand
TGTCAAATCCGGTGGATATTTTAACTTATACCGCGTTAAAACTTTCCGGTTTTCCGGAACACCGGGTCATCGGCTCCGGTACGGTGCTTGACACGGCACGGTTAAAATACCTGATTGGGGAGCATTTAAAGGTAGATAACCGCAGCGTCCATGCTTTTATTATCGGGGAGCACGGCGACAGCGAGCTTGCGGCATGGTCGAATGCCAATGTGTCCGGGGTAAAGCTCAGTGATTTCTGTGAAATGCGGGGACATTTTTTCCATGAAGAATCGGAAAACCGGATTTATGAGGAAGTGAAAAACAGCGCCTATGAAATTATTGAACGGAAACGTGCTACCTATTACGGCATTGCCATGGCGGTGAAACGGATTTGCGAATGTATCATCCGGGATGAAAAATCCATTCTTCCGGTTTCCTCCATGATGCACGGTATGTATGGCATGGAGGACGTTGTTATCAGTATGCCCGCCATTGTGGGAAAAGACGGTGTGGAGGACGTGATTCCGATTTCCCTGGATGAGGAAGAGCAGGAGCAGTTGAAAAAATCGGCGGAGGTACTGCGGAAAATGAATGAGATGATTCAGAAAGAGCATGGAATCCCGGCGGATTGAGCGGTGGAAAATCAGAAAAAATGAAAAAATTGAGATGGCGGAAATGGCGCCGTCAGAGCGGCAGACAGGGAAAATAAAATTTTTATGACCGGAAAGTTTTCATGCTTTCCGGTTTTTTTGTTGACAATTATTTTTATGTCTGCTATGATAGAACATGCGTTAAAAAAAGTTACACATACTTTCTTACATGAGCAGGCGACCGTAGTCTAATGGATAGAACACTGGACTCCGACTCCAGCAATGCGGGTTCGATTCCCGCCGGGCGCATTTTTTTTGTTACTATTCGATACTATGTGAAAGAAAGGTATGGTAGATAAAATGGCTTTTTCTAAAGGAAAAGATAATCATAAAAACAATGATTTTTTCGCATTCGTGAAACAAAATATCCGGTATTTTACAGCGGGTGCATTATTTATAGTATTAGTTCTGGTGTTAGTCAACTGCGGCGCACCGAAAAACGGCGGGGATGGTGAGAGCGTTGCCGCTACCGAGATGGAGAGTGAGACGGAAGAGGCGTTTCAGGTGGATGCCTATGAGGACGTGAACGCCTTGATTAATCAGTATTTTACCGCATATGCAGCAGGAGATGTGGATACCATTGCTGCGATTGCCACCCCCATATCTGAAAATGAGAAGAGTTACATTGCAGAATACAGCAAATATGTGGACAGCTATGAGAATATCAAGTGCTATACCAAGCGTGGGTTAGACGATAATTCCTACCTGGTATCCGTTGCGATTGAAATCAAGTTTACAGATGCAGAGACCATGGCGCCGGGACTGGATTTCTTTTATGTCAGAACCAATGAGGACGGTTCTCTGTGCATTGACAACCTCTACAGCCAGTATAATTCCAAGATTAAAGAGAATGCAGTGGATACCAGTGTGCAGAGCCTGATTGATAAATACGAGGAAAGTGCAGATGTCATTGCGCTTCAGCAGGAGATACAGGAGAAGTATACCGCGGCGGTGGAAGCAGATGCTTCGTTGGCAGATGTGATTAATGTGAAACTTCCTGCGGCAATTACCACATGGAAGCAGAATCTCATTGCCCAGGCGGAAAGCACTGAGATTCCGGAGGAAACAGAGGCACCGGAAGAGACAGAGAGCACAGAGATTCCGGAGGAGACGGAAACGACAGAACCGGAGCAGACAGAGGATACAACAGAGACAGTATATACCGTAGATAAAGTAAATGTCAGGGCAGCGGCAGACACTTCTTCCGAAAAGATAGGAACAGTGGAAAAGGGAACTGCCATCGGCAGAACCGGAACAGACGGAGATTGGAGTATTGTCAATTACGGCGGAACAACCGGATACATCAAGACGGAGTATCTGACCACAGAAGAACCGCAGACGGACAGTAACGATAACAGCGCCGATACCTCACAGAGCACAGCAGGGGCTTTGGCGGAGGGACAGGTGATTACCTTATCCGGTTCTACGAATATCCGTTCCGGTATGAGCGAGACTTCCGATAAGATTGGAACTGCTTTTTCAGGAGAAAAGGTAACAGTCGTTATGAGCTATGCAGAAGGCTGGACAAAAGTGACATGGAACGGGCAGACGGGCTATATTAAGACGGATCTGCTGCAGTAAGATAAGATGTGAAATGAAAGGAAGCGGAGACTTTTACTTAAGAAGTCTCCGTTTTTTCCATATGAGAGGAGAATGGATGGACGAAAATGGAGTGAGAATCAACAAATATCTCAGCGAAGCCGGAGTGTGTTCGAGAAGAGAGGCGGATCGTCAGGTGGAGGCGGGAAATGTCACCGTTGATGGAAAAAAAGCGGAGATGGGGACGAAGGTTTTTCCGGGACAGCAGGTGCTTTTCCTTGGAAAACCGGTAGAAAAGGAAGAGGAAATGATATTGCTGGCATTTCATAAGCCGGCGGGAATCGTCTGCACCGCCGAGAAACGGGAAAAAAATAATGTGGTGGATTTTATCAGCTATCCAAAGCGGATATATCCGGTGGGAAGGTTAGACAAGGATTCCGAGGGGTTGCTTTTGATGACAAATAACGGGGATATCGTAAACCGTATCATGCGTGCCGGAAACAGGCACGAAAAGGAATACCTTGTGACCGTCAATAAACCGGTAACGGACAGCTTTTTAAGGGGGCTTGCAGGAGGCGTGCCGTTAGTGGAGCTGCAGACCACCACCCGGAAATGCAGGGTGGAGCAGACCGGAAAACGGCAGTTTAAGATTATCCTGACCCAGGGGCTGAACCGACAGATACGCCGCATGTGCGAATATTTTGGATACCGGGTGGAAAAATTAGTCAGAACCCGTATTATGAATATTGAATTGGGCAACTTAAAAAGTGGAACCTATCGCGAAGTGACAGGAGAAGAGTATCACAGGCTGTTAGAGTTAATTAAAAATTCATCCAATACAACAATCATACCGGAGAAAGACGGAGGAAACCATGACAGTAGAAGAACAAATCAAAGACCTGCGGGAAAAAATAAATTATCACAGTGACCGCTATTACAATCAGGACAGTCCTGAGATTACGGATTATGAATTTGACATGATGATGCAGGAGCTGAAAAAGTTAGAAAAGGAACACCCGGAACTGGTGACGGAGGATTCTCCCACAAAGCATGTGGGCGGAACGGCAAAGCGGACGGCGGGAGTGTTAGTGGCGCACAATGTTCCCATGTTAAGTTTGCAGGACGTTTTTTCGAAGGAGGAGGTCTGTGAATTTGTGGAGCAGATGCGGGAACAGTTAGACAATCCCGAATTTGTGGTGGAATATAAGATTGACGGGCTTTCCATGGCGCTGCGCTATGAGCAGGGAAATCTCGCACTGGCGCTGACCCGTGGGGATGGTGTGAATTTCGGGGAAGATGTAACGGCTAACGCTAAGGTCATCGGCGACGTGAAAAAGAAATTGAAGGACGCCCCGGAATATCTGGAAATCCGCGGGGAAGTCTATATGAAAAATGAGGCGTTTGAGCGGGTCAATGAGCGGCAGGAGCTGTTGGGGAAAAAGCCCTTCGCCAATCCGAGAAACTGTGCCGCCGGAACCTTAAGGCAGCTTGACAGCAGCGTCACAAAGGAGAGGGAGCTCTCCATGTTTGTTTTTAATATCCAACAGGTGCGGGGCATGGAGATTGCCACCCACACGGAAGGGTATGAGTTTTTGAAAAAACAGGGCATTGCCGTCATTGACAATTATAAGGTTTGCAGAACCGCAGAGGAAGTCTGGGATGCCATCTGTGCCATCGGGGAAAACCGGGGAAATCTGGCTTACGATATTGATGGCGCCGTGGTGAAAATTAACAGCTACGCCGACAGGGAAAAATTAGGAAGCACTTCTAAGGTGCCGAGATGGGCGGTGGCATATAAGTACCCGCCGGAGGAAAAGGAGAGCAGGCTTCTTGACATAGAGCTTTCCGTCGGCAGAACCGGAAGAATCACGCCCACTGCTATTTTTGAGCCGGTGCGTCTCTGCGGAACCTCTGTTTCAAGGGCGACCCTGCATAATCAGGATTTTATTGATGAGCTGGATATCGGCATCGGCGATACGATTGTGGTATACAAATCCGGGGAAATCATTCCCAAGGTAAAAGAGGTGAAAAAAGAAAAACGTCCGGCGGACTGGAAACGGTTTTTGATTCCCGATACCTGCCCAGTGTGCGGAGCGAGAACCGAACGGGAAAAAGATACGGCGGATATCAAATGCACCTCCCCGAACTGCCCGGCACAGTTAGAGCGCCACATCATTAATTTTGTGGGGCGTGATGCCATGGATATCAAAGGCTTCGGTACGGTTTATATTGAAGATTTGGTCCGCATGGGGTATATTAAAGATGTTGCAGATATTTTTGAATTGAAAAAGTACCGGGAGGAACTGATAGAGCAGGGAATCATCGGAAAAGAAAAAAATACGGACAAGCTCCTTGATACCATTGAGAAAGCAAAGCAGAATGACGCCTGCAAGCTGCTGACAGGCTTTGGCATTCCCAATGTGGGAAAGGCGGCGGCGAAATCCATTATGAAACATTTTAAATCCATGGAACGCTTAGAACATGCCACAGCGGAAGAACTGACGGCGGTAAACGATATCGGCGAAGTCAGCGCCCAGTGTATCCGTGCCTTTTTTGAAAATGAAAAGAATCAGGAAATGGTGGAACGGCTAAGGGCATTAGGCGTGAATATGGAGGCAAAAGAGGCGGAAACGATTGAATCAGCATTGACCGGAAAAACAGTGGTGGTGACAGGAACCCTGCCAAACCTCGGAAGAAAAGAAGCGGCGGAGCTGATTGAAAAGTACGGCGGAAAGGTTTCCGGTTCTGTCTCTAAGAAAACAGATTATGTGCTTGCGGGAGAAAATGCGGGGAGCAAGCTGGACAAGGCGAACCAGCTTGGAATTACCGTCATCAGTGAGGAAGAGCTTTACCAGATGTTAAATATCAACATATAAAAAAGTTACTGCAATATCTGTCAGCGGATAAACAGTAACAGGACAGTTACTTGTAAAGGGAAGAGGGATAGACATGCCAATAAAGACACAGAGCGATTTACCGGCAAAGGAAATACTAGAAAAGGAAAATATATTTGTTATGGATGAGAAACGAGCGACACATCAGGATATACGCGTAATCCAGATTGGTATATTAAATCTGATGCCATTGAAAGAGGAGACAGAGCTGCAGCTTCTGCGCTCCCTCTCTAACACACCGCTGCAGGTGGAAGTGACTTTTATCACGGTTTCCACCCATGAATCAAAAAATACGTCCATGAGCCATCTGAACAAATTCTATGAGACTTTCGGACAGGTGAAGAACCGTTTTTTTGACGGCTTGATTATTACCGGTGCGCCCCTTGAGCAGATGGAGTACGAAGAGGTGGATTACTGGAAGGAGCTTTGCGAGATTTTTGACTGGACAAAAACCCACGTGACCTCCACCCTGCATTTATGCTGGGGCGCCCAGGCAGGGCTTTACTATCATTACGGGTTGCAGAAAACGCTACTGCCGAAGAAAATGTTCGGCGTGTTTGAACACCGTGTGATGAACCGGAAGGTGCCGCTGGTGCGTGGGTTTGACGATTATTTTATGGCTCCCCATTCCAGGCATACCGAGGTGAGCGCTGAGGCAATCCGCAATGTGAAGGAACTGACGATTTTAGCGGAGTCCGAGGAGGCAGGCGTGTTCCTCGCCATTGCGGACGAGGGCAGGCGGATTTTTGTTATGGGACACCCGGAGTATGACCGCATTACCTTAGATAAGGAGTATAAGCGGGATAAGGAAAAGGGGCTGCCCATTGAGATTCCGGTGAATTATTATCCGGGGGATGATGATACCCAGAAGCCGAGGCTGCAGTGGAGGTCTCATGGGAATATTTTGTATTCGAACTGGCTGAATTACTATGTATACCAGCAGACGCCTTATGAGTTTATTGATACAGCAGAGATTATAGGGAAATAGTCAGTAAAATCAAGGGTTCCAGGGATTTTTACTTCAAGATGGTTTT
>JAGAIK010000200.1 GCA_017626625.1 Roseburia sp. | reverse complement strand
ATAGATATCATATGCTTTACCCATTATCATGCAGACCATATCAGCGGGCTGCCGGGGCTGCTCCTTACCATGGGAAATGCAGAACGCACAGAGCCCTTAATTATGATTGGTCCAAAGGGATTAGAACGTGTCGTGGGGGCGCTCCGCACCATAGCGCCGGAGTTACCTTTTCCGATTCAGTATATTGAGATAACGGAGCCGCAGGCCGATATAGAATTAAAGGGATATCATATCCACGCTTTCCGGGTGAACCACAACATTACCTGCTACGGCTATTCGGTGGAAATCCGCCGTGCCGGGAAGTTCCAGGTGGAGCGGGCGTTAGAACGGCAGATACCGAAAGCCTTCTGGAGCCGCCTGCAAAAGGGAGAGACCATTACCGCTGAAAACGGGGAGATTTATACCCCGGACATGGTATTAGGCGCACCCCGGAAAGGGATTAAAGTGACTTACTGCACGGATACCAGACCAACGGAGAGCATTGCGGTTTCCGCGAAGGATTCGGATTTGTTTATCTGTGAGGGGATGTATGCAGAAAAAGAAAAGCTCGCCAAAGCAAAACAGTATAAGCACATGACCTTCTATGAAGCGGCGGAGCTGGCGAAGCGTGCCAATGTGGCGGAAATGTGGCTGACCCATTTTTCCCCGTCCTTAGTGCGGGCGGAGGATTATATGCCCCAGGTACATGCTATTTTTGAACATGCCGTGCTGGGGAAGGACGGAAAAAGCGTGGAACTGCTCTTTGAAGAGGAAGAATAAACGTTGAAGGAGGGGGTTTCTATGAAGAAAAAGAATATCAGAATTATCATTTTTGCAGCCATCTGCATCGTGTTGCTTGTGGGCGCATTCTGGCGGTTAAACCAAAGCAGGGAGGCGTCCGTGGAGGATACGGTGGAACTGACGGAAGTCCAGAAAGTGATTACCAAAGATTTAGATAAGAACTATCCGGAAACACCCAGGGAAGTGATAAAACTTTATAACCGGATTATTTCCTGCTTTTACGGGGAAGAGTATACGGAGGAGGAACTTTACAGTTTAGGGGGGCAGGCAAGAAAGCTCTTTGATGACGAATTATTAGAAAATAACCCGGAGGACGCTAACTTTGAGGCATTAAAGGCTGATATTGCGGAATATAAAGAAAAATCCAAGACCATCGCCTCCACCTCTGTGTGCGACAGCAGCGACGTGAAGTTCCAGACGATAGACGGGGACGAGTGCGCTTATGTGACAGCGTCTTATTTTATCAATGAAAATAAGAAATACAGCCGGACCTATCAGACCTATGTTTTGAGGAAAGATGAAGAGGGAAAATGGAAGATTTTGGTATTCTACCAGACAGAAGGAGAATCATCCGAAGATGAGTGAGAAAGAGATAAAAATACTGGCAATCGAGAGTTCCTGTGATGAAACGGCAGCAGCCGTAGTAGTAAACGGCAGGGGGGTAAAATCCAATGTGATATCTTCCCAGATTGCACTGCATACCTTATACGGCGGGGTAGTGCCGGAAATCGCCTCCCGCAAGCATATTGAGAAAATCAACCAGGTCATTGAACAGGCGTTAGCAGAGGCAGATACTACATTAGATGAGATAGATGCCATCGGAGTGACCTATGGTCCGGGACTGGTGGGAGCGCTGCTGGTGGGGGTGGCAGAGGCAAAGGCAATCAGCTACGCCAAAAACATACCCTTAGTGGGCGTGCACCATATCGAAGGGCATATCTGCGCCAACTACATAGAAAATAAAGACTTAGAGCCGCCCTTTTTGTGCCTTGTGGTATCCGGCGGTCATACCCATCTGGTAAAAGTATTAGATTACGGGAAATATGAGATTTTAGGCAGAACCAGGGATGATGCGGCAGGGGAGGCATTTGACAAGGTGGCACGCGCCATCGGTCTGGGATATCCCGGAGGCCCTAAGATAGAGAAGGTGTCCCATGAGGGGAATCCCCATGCCATGGAGTTCCCAAGGGCAAAAATCGCAGACGGTCCCTATGATTTCAGCTTCAGCGGACTGAAATCCGCCGTGCTAAACTATCTGAACGGGTGCCAGATGAAAGGAATACCAATAGTGCAGGCAGATGTGGCGGCGTCCTTCCAGAAAGCCGTGACAGATGTCCTGATTGGCAATGCCATGCGGGCGATAGACGAATATAAAATGGATAAGTTTGCCATTGCAGGCGGTGTGGCGTCGAACGGGACTCTGCGGGAAGGCATGAGGGAAGCCTGTGCCCGAAAAGGCGTGGCATTTTACCATCCCTCTCCCATTTTCTGCACCGATAATGCAGCCATGATTGGCGTGGCTGCATACTATGACTTTAAGAACGGAAAGAGGGACGGGCTGGACTTAAATGCCGTGCCGAATTTAAAACTGGGGGAACGGTAGAAGCCTATGAAGAAATATACGGCGGTAGTTTTGGCGGCAGGCGCCGGAAAACGCATGAATACAAAGGTACATAAGCAATATCTGGAGGTGGCAGGCAAACCGCTGCTCTATTATACGTTAAAAGCCTTTGAAGAGAGCGGGGTAGATGACATTGTGCTGGTGACGGGAGCAGGGGAGGAAACGTACTGCCGCAGGGAAATCGTAGAAAAATATGGATTTCATAAGATAAAGGCAGTGGTTCCCGGCGGAAAAGAACGCTATCATTCCGTATACCAGGGGTTGTTGGCAGCGGAAGGGGCGGATTATGTCCTCATACACGACGGCGCAAGACCTTTAGTGGAACAGGAGGTGATAGAGCGCTGCATGGAGTCGGTAGAGAAATATCAGGCATGTGTCGTTGGAATGCCCGTGAAGGATACCATAAAAATTGTGGACAGGGAGCAGTTTGCAAAGGAGACACCGGACAGGAGCACTCTCTGGCAGGTGCAGACCCCGCAGACCTT
>JAGAIK010000199.1 GCA_017626625.1 Roseburia sp. | reverse complement strand
TTGACATCAGGTGCAGGTTCTTTCCCAACAGTGTGTCAATGGTGCCGCCGTCATTTAACAGCATTTTCGCAATACTTGCGATAACTACCCAGGACACGAAATGGGGCAGATAGGAAACGGTCTGGGTTACTTTTTTAAATCTGGTAAAGCAGATTTCATTTAACATGAGTGCAAAAAGAATTGCTAAAAATGTTCCTAGCGCAAGACCTATAATACTCAGGCAGATGGTGTTTACCATGGTCTGACCAAACAGGCGGTCCGTAAATGCCCTTTTAAAATTTTCAAATCCTACGAACTTCCTCTCCCAAATCGGCAGTGCAAAGGACTTTGGTTTTACTTCCTGGAAGCCCATGGTCCAGCCCCACAGAGGAATGTACTTAAATATAATCAGCCAGATTACAAATGGGATTGACATCAGCAGCAGATATCTCTGTTTCCACATCAGATTCCAGCTAAATTTTTGTTTTACCTTCACAGCTTTGTTTGAACTTTTCTTTCTCTCTTTCATACTGCTGTCCCCTCCTTTATCTAAACTGATTATAAATTTTTTGTGAAAATTTTAATACCTGATTAATTTCATCATTTTTACCATAATTTTTTTACATTACATTTTCATTCTCGGATTTTTGCTGTAAAATTCTTTTATTTTTCCTGTATCTCAAAAAAGAAGATACAGCGGCTTCCGTTCTCTTAAAATAAAAGTACCAGATATAGCTCCGTTTTTTCTCCGAACCCTATATCTGGCGTACTTCTATTTTTCCTTTGTTTTCCGCATTCCTCTTTTCCTTCCGTCCTGCCTCTCCATTTACGGGCAGACGGATTTCCACTTTTCCCTTATTCTTCCGCCATGCCATCCCAATTAATAGGCAGACGGATTTCCACTCTGGTCTCTTCTCCCTGCCGGCTGTAAATGGACACGCCGTATTCTTCCCCGTATTTTAATTTCACTCTCTGATTGACATTGCAGACACCGATATGCGTCCCTTTAAACCTGCGGCTCTCTAATTCCCGTCTGATTTCCGCTAATTTTTCCTCTTCAATGCCGTTGCCGTTATCCACCACGGAAATCACCATGCCGTCCTCTGTTCTGCGCTGTACTAAAATTGTGATATGCCCGTTCTGTTCCCTGCCCTCAAGTCCGTGAATGATGGAGTTTTCCACAATGGGCTGCAAAATCAGCGGTAAAATCATCTTGTCCTCCAGCTCTTTTTCCACGGAAATCTCATAGGTAATCCGCTCCCCGAAGCGGTACTGCTGAATTTTCAAATAGTATTCCACCAGCTCCACCTCAGATTTTACCGAAACCTCCTTCTCCCCCGCCTGAATGCTGCTGCGGAGAATCTTTCCTAACATTTTAACTAACTCCTCAATCTCATACTGCTTGTTCACCCGGGCTTTCATGCGGATTGTCTCTAAGGTATTATAGAGAAAATGCGGATTTATCTGGCTGGTAAGCATTTTCAGCTCCGCATCCTTCTGGCTGGTCTTTAACTGCTCTGCGTGGATTTTTTCCCGGTATATCTCTGCTAAAAGCTTCTGGATATCGTGAATCATACTGTTGAGATAATCGTAAAGCTGGCTGATTTCATCATTTCCGCCGATTTTCTTCTCCAGTTCAAAATTCCCTTCCGCCGCCTTCTGCATCTGTTCCCGGAAATGCTCCACCCGCAGGGAATAGGAATGGGAATATGCCATAATAATCAGGAGCGCCGCCGCCGCCGCAATGCCGGAAATCAACAGACTCTTCCTGCTCTGCCGGTTGGCATTTTCCAGAATGTCACTGTAGGCACGCACACCCACCACCTGCAGATAATCCTCACTGTTGCTCATTTGCAGAGTCTCACAGGTCATAATATAGAGTTCGTCCCCCACCGTTATCTTCTGCTGCCATTCTTCCTTCTCCTGTCCCGGCAGAAACTCCCGGATTTCCGAGAACTCCACTTCGTCTCCCATGTCGGTCGTCACAATGCTGCCGTTTAGTACAATAAATGTATCTCCTGCCCTCTCTCTGATATATCCCTCTAAAAGCTCCGGTCTTAAATAAATTACCAGCGCCCCCACATTTTCCCTTTCCTTTGTCTTAATCATGCGGATTAAAGAAAGGGCATGGTCATAGCCGTCCACCTGATGATACAGGTACGCCCAAACAATCCCGCTCTTCTCCCCGCTGACCCGCTGATACCATTCTAACTGTCTCACTTCGTCATCCACCTTGACAAATTTTGCATTTCCCCGGATGGACTCATTTTCCAGATAAATACTCTCGAAGGATATCATATCGTTATAATATTTCCGGGAATCCTCAAAGCCGCTGTAGTTAGAATAATCGTCCACCATCTGCTGATAATCGGTATACTCCTTCTTCGCCATTTCCTCCAGTTTCGGGTCAAAGAAAAAGTATTTTGACACATTGATTATCGTGCTCTGCATTTCGCTCATCTGGTTTTTCACCTTGCCAAGCTCCTGGATTTCCTCCTGTTCCGCCTGCTCAATCAGCAGGTTGTTCGTTCCGCTGATGAGATAAACACATATCAAAACCAGCGGCAGAAAACCGCCGATAAAATAAATCAAAAACATTCGGTAGCCTAATTTTGTCTCCAACAACCGCCCTGCAAACCGCCGCAGTCCCCATTTCTTTTTCTCCATGTCCCAGCTTTCCTCTTCCCTGTTTTTCTCTTCCTTATTGCTTTTCTTCTCTGTGTTCCTCTTTCTTACTGTTTTCTCTTCCTTACTGCTTTTCTCTTTCTTACTGCTTTCTCTTTCTTACTGCTTTCCTCTTTCTTACGTTTTCTCTTTTTCTTGAAAATTTTTATCCGTATTCTATCGCCGATACGAAATCTATGCAGAAAATGTGTCAATTAATCCTGACAAAATCAAAAAAACTGCATCCGCTTAAGGTATGTTTCTTCAAATTCCGGCTGTAGCGCTAAATTGATTTCCTGCGCCGTCTTTGCAAGCTCCGCCATCTCATCTCCTGCTTCCGGCTCTACGAGACAACATTTCGCCCCTGCTAAGGCGCTGTTTCCCACCGCAGTCACCTTCCGGCGCAGCTCCATCGGCAGCAGCCCGATGCCTGCCGCCTTGTCCGTGTCAATGGCAGTCCCAAATCCACCCGCTAAGAATACCCGCTCCACCTGAGAAATCTGCACTCCCGCCGTTTGAAGCAGCAGTTCGATTCCCGCATGGATTGCCGCCTTCGCCATCTGCACCTGCCGGATGTCCTCCTGGGTAAAATAAATGCTGTCTTTTACCACCGGATACCCTTTTTCAAAAAATTCCGGGCGAAGGGTGCCGTTTTCGTCCACAAGGCGGTGCTTCACCAGTTCGTATACCACATCAATAATTCCGCTGCCGCACACCCCTTCCGGTTTGGCATTTCCGACGGTTTTCACCACCATTCTGTCCCTTCCGAAAAGAGCCGCACGCGAGATGGCACCGGGA
>JAGAIK010000198.1 GCA_017626625.1 Roseburia sp. | reverse complement strand
CCAGTACTACATCACTGCCGCCGGAAAGGAAACCCTCGGCTTTTTCAAGGACAAGATTACCGACGCCATCGAGCACGACACTCTGGCATATTTAGAAAAAAATAAGTTAGAGCTGCGGAATATCAACTCCATTCTCGCCGATTACTACAAAACCCCCAACCAGGACTACGCCGTGCGCTGCCAGTTCCGGGAGCGGGGCACCAACCTCATTGATTTGACTTTGACCGTGAAAAAGAAGGAACAGGCGGAAGCCATCTGCGACAACTGGAAAAACCAGAATGAAGATGTGTACGCTTATCTGATGGATATTCTGATGAAATAAAGTTTTGGGATTTTGCGGTCAAAAGAAAGGGAAAACTGCCTTTCGGACGCCGCGATTTTTACTGAAAGAAAGGTATCAGCAACTATGGCAAAACAATCCTGGAAACCCGGAAATATGCTCTATCCCCTCCCGGCGGTTATGGTAAGCTGCCAGTATCCGGCGGGGGAAAACGACCCGGAATGCACCAACCCGGATTTAAACGGAAAACCGAATATTATCACAGCAGCATGGGCAGGCACCGTCTGCACCAACCCGCCCATGCTCTCCATCTCCGTGCGCCCGGAGCGTTATTCCTACCATATCTTAGAAGCTTCGAAGGAATTTGTGGTAAACCTCACCACAGAGCAGCTTGCCCGTGCCACGGACTTCTGCGGCGTCCGCTCCGGCAGGGAAGTGGACAAGTTTCAGGAAATGCACTTAACGCCCCTGCCTTCCAAAGAGATTGCCGCTCCCGGCATTGCGGAAAGCCCGGTGAATATCGAATGCAGGGTCCGGGAAATCAAGCCCTTAGGCAGCCATACCCTGTTTTTGGCAGACGTGGTCAATGTCACCATCGACGAAGCCTATCTAACCGAAACCGGGAAATTTGACTTAAATGCCGCCGGGCTTTTATGCTATTCCCACGGCGAATATTTTCTGTTGGGAAAAAAATTGGGAACCTTCGGCTACAGCGTGGCGAAAAAGAAGAAAAAGAAAAAAGGAAAACCGCAGTCTGGGTAGCTCTTTCACTTCTGATTTTGCGCAAAATCACAAACCGGAAGCCATAATTCCGCCGCCGCTCCCCCTGTTTCCGCAGAATTGTAAAGGCGCAGAAAACCGCCCTCCTCTGCGGCAAATTTTTCCGCAATGGCAAGTCCTAACCCCTGGTGCTCCCTGCCGCTGCGGCTGCCGTCTCCCCGGTAAAATTCCTCCGTACCATGGCGCAGCTCTGCTTCTGAAAAACCCCTTCCGTAGTCCTCCACTCCGGCAATCCAGTATTTTTTCATCTCCTGCTCCCTCATTTCAAAGGAAATCCGTATTCCCCGCTCTCTATCCGTGTATTCCATGGCATTCTCCAGGAGATTGTTCCATGCCCGCAATATCCGGATTTTATCCACCTGCAAAATCCCCTCTGCGTTTCCCAAGTGTTTTGATGATGGGCGTACATCCGAGGTTTTATCCACCTGCAAAATCCCCTCTGCGTTCCCTAAGTGTTTTGATGATGGGCGTACATCCGAAGTTTTATCCACCTGCAAAATCCCCTCTGCGCTCCCTTCCTGCAGGGAGATTTCCATGGGGTAACTCCGCTGTAGCTGCTGTGCCTGCTGCAAAAACAGATTTTTTACCTGTTCCACCGGAAAACATTCCCTCTCCCCCTGCTGTTCCCCCGAAGAAAGGAGCTGCTTCATGGCGGTGAAATATTGCTCTAACTCCTCCGCACTCTTTAAAATATAGCGGTTG
>JAGAIK010000197.1 GCA_017626625.1 Roseburia sp. | reverse complement strand
GCAACAACGAAAAAAATCGCTACAGCCCAGTAAATACAAGAGATGCAGCGATTTTTTCTTTTACTAACTGTCAAAGACGGGATTTTATTTGTTTTGGGTGGAAGTGTCAACTGTTGCGGAACAACTAAAGCAAATCGGCTGTATTGTAATGACACGGGAGTTTGACCGTTACACTACAGCAAAACTTTGCCAATAAATTTCTTGAAATTTATTTCTGTCTAACCTATGATAATATTAAAACACACAGGAGGAAGCGCAATGATTCAATTTGTAGAAATGGAATGTCCAAATTGCGGCGGAAGTTTAACAAAGACAGACGAAACTACGGCAAAATGCAGCCACTGCGGCGCCGAATTTCTGATAGATAAAGGACAGCCGGAACGGGTAACCAACATCTATCAGGCACCAAAACAGTCCAGACATACCCTGGTCTCTATCCTGTCGGGAGTCGCTTTTTTTGCACTTGTTATAGTGATTGCCGTCTGTTGGCATTCAGCTCCACATACCACACAGAAAAATACAGCAGCTTATCCCCAGATGGAGCAGCCGGAAACTTTTTCTGAATTTTTCCTGTATTTTACGGAAGAAGTATTTGACATGCCCCCGGAACAGGTCACGGCGGAACAGCTTGCGAAGATAACATATCTTCATATCTCCCACCGGAATAGCGGTATCACCGTAGAATATTCTATGGAAAATGAAGATGTCCAAAGTATGGATGTGCCTTCAGAAGCAGCTTCCTATTATGAGGATTTAGGAAAATTTACAGGACTTCATACCTTAGATTTACCAAATCTTGCATTGGCGAAAGGAAACTTATCAGAATTAAATGAACTGACGGAAATCCGAACCTGCAACTCACCGCACGAGCTGGCGGAAATTGTGCCTCACCCTGAAAAAATTGTCATTCTTGGCAGCTACACTGCCTCAAGCCTTGACGGAATTGACACTTTTTCCAATTTGGAGCAGCTTTCCATCAAATGTACCGACGACTTGTCCGACCTCGGCAGCTTAAGCGCCCTGAAACAGTTAAAAAGCCTTACCATCGAAAAGGGCGATTCCATTACGGATTTTGGTATGCTTCAAGCTCTGACTTCCTTAGAAGAGCTGTCTATTGATTGTGAAGGACTTAAGGATATTTCTTTTCTACAATATTTAACTTCCTTGAAAAAGCTGACCATTACAGATTCCATCCTGTTAGACATTTCCCCGATAGGCAGTCTGACTGCTCTGACGGAGCTTTGTTTAGAGGATAATGACGAAGTCACCGATTACAGCGTCCTCTCCAATCTGACTCATCTTGAGACACTGACGCTGGATTTAAACAGCGGTACTTCCATGCCTTCTGTGGATAACTGGAGCAGCCTTACCTCTCTTTCCATCCACAGCGCAGAAAGTATCGGCTTTTTGTCCTCACTGCCAAAGCTCCGCTCCCTGTATCTTTCAGGCTGTGACTGCAGCGATTATATGGCACTGGCTTCTCTGCAAAATCTGGAACATTTAAAGCTGGGCAGTATTTACGGGGATATTCCCGACCTGACTGTGTTAAACAGCCTGTCAAATTTAAAATCCCTAGATATCAGTTCTTTAGAACTTTATGGAAATGTGGAATATATATTCGGCATTCCCTGTCTGGAGGAACTGAATATCAGTGACTGCAGCTTTGGTCTGAATTTTGCAGCGATGCCGGAGAATACCAGCTTAAAACGGCTTGATATGAACCGTATCGAGCTTTGGAAAAATATTTACGTGGAATACAGCGGACCGGTTACTAATCTATCTTATGATGATGTAAATCTTGCCGATGAGATTAGCTTCGTTGGCAAATTTCCTAATTTAGAGGAGCTGTACTTACAGAGCAATAAGCTTACCGAAGTGGAGTTTACGGAGGCTCTGCCTAACCTGAAGAAGTTAGATATTACGGATAATTATGTGACGGATTTGCGACCGCTGAGTAATTTGCAGCAGTTAGAGATTGTGTGGTGCGGAGAAAACTCGATTTCCCATGGGCTTGATTTAGGGGAGAGAGTGGAAGTGGTTTCTGATTCGGAAGGGGAGGAACAGTGGTAGAGGCTGCCGCCTTAAAATGTCTTGAGTATGTAACAAGTGAGGTGATAACAAAATGACCGGACGTGAACCCCAAAAGGAAAATGACCTCTTTTTCACTTGCAGCCTGATAGAATATATTGCGAGAAAGACGAAAAACAAAAATTCTGATGTCGTAAATTATCTAGGGAAAGATAACATTGCTAAAATTTATGATTTAGCTGATATCTATCACAGTGACAACATCGACCGGGTCAGTGATGATTTTATTGAAGCTGCTGCTATTCCAAAAGGTACTTTTGATAATGTATCTGTCACAAAGTATGCCGTGCCAAGTCATTGGGATATCGGTAAAGTTTATAAAAGGCTGATTCTTGGGATTGCCAGAGAGAAAAATATGGATATCATAGACGCACTGTTTGCAGCCTACAGTTCTTTTGTCAGTGATAAGATTGAAGATTTCAACAGCAGTTTTTATTATGATGCACCACAGAATATTTTGAATGCTTATTTATATGGGGAAATTGAATAGATTTAAGAAAAATCCGGCTGGTTTATTCACCGCCGGATTTTTCTGTTGTTTCTTTTTACTGTGACTTATCTTTTTAGTTTGCCTTATTTGATTTTTATCTTTACTTTTGCTTTTTTGTTTGTGCCGTCAGTGGACGCTGCCGTAATGGTGACGGTCTTTCCCTTCCCG
>JAGAIK010000196.1 GCA_017626625.1 Roseburia sp. | reverse complement strand
TTGGAAGTACTTCTGTAAATCTCATAAGAGGTCGCCCCCGGAACTGCTTTCCAGGTCACCTTTAACTTATTGTAGCCTGCGGATTTCACGCTGGAAATCGTGGGCTTCTTTGCGGAAATCTTATTGACACATACCGTATATTCCTGTCCTACGGCATTCTTATTGTCGGCTGCCGCCCGGACTACCACATAATAGGTTCCCTTTGCCAGCTTCACGGCATCGGTTTCCGTGTAAACATCTCCCGCATAGGCGTAAAGGTGGTCTGTTTTCTTGTAATTCAAACGGCTGCCGTCCGCTTTCAGCAGATATACATACCAGCTTCTTCCCGCCGCATTCATTTTCTCATGGGTCAGGCTCACATTGATATAAGCCGCTTTGTTCAGGGTAAATTTGTAATAATCCAAATCACCGGAGTAGCTGGAAATGATACCGTTCATTTCTTTTCCGACGGTGATTTTATCTGCAGTAGCGGTATCTCCGTTTACCTCACTCTCCCAGTTTGATGCGGTTTTTGCAGTAACCTTCAGCTTATAATCCCCGGTATAAAGGGTGGAAGCCGCAGAGATAAGGACATAATAGGTTCCCTTTTCCAAACCGATTTTACCGGAATTACAGGTGGTATCCACCCCTGCATTGGTGGTTTTGTACAATTCACTGCCGTCTTTGTTTAAGACTGCCACCTGATAATGGGTTGCGGTGCTTCCGGTATTCTCATGGGAAAGCTTCACCTGGAGATAACCCTTTTTCTTCATGGTTACTTTATAATAATCTTTGTCTGAGGTTGTGGCAATGCTTCCGCCGATGGTTTTTCCGCTGGTAATAGCATTTGCAGTAGTTAAGGTATCGTTTACCTCTTCCTCCCACTTATCCGTATTGGTCCAGTTTACGGTAATGCTGTAATCCGCCGGATAGCAGGTGTCTATAGAACCGCTTAAGATGGAAGTATTTAAGGCCGCCGCCGCTTCAATTTTGATGTAATAGGTATCTGCGGGCAGACCAAGGTTCGGCATTTTCCATGTAGCGTCACCGCCTTTGACATAGCCGGAATATACCTCCCCGGTAGCGCCCTTTCTGGTAACGGTAATCTTATATACGCTAAGAGTCTCCCAGCCGGAAATTACTGTATGGGAAAAGTCCAGTCCCAGATATCCTTTTCCTGTGGATGTATAAGTATAGTAGTCCACATCGCCGGTGCTGCGGATATCTCCGCCGTAAGCTACACCGGGAGTTACGGCATTCGCCAGGCTTATGGTGTCATTGCTTTCTTTCTCCCAGTTGCTGTTGGCTGCGGCAGTTACTTTCAATCCGTAAGTTCCGGTATAAGGGTCTACGGCAGAGCTTACGCCGCCCTCCACCTTTACCAGATAAGAACCTTTTTCTGCTCCTATCTTGATGGAATTTAATTCTGTCTCAGAGCCGTTGCTGTAGGCTTCGTAGAGCAGGTTATTAGACATATCGTAAAAAGAAATATGATATAAATTTACGTTTTCCTTGCCGGATACCTTCGCATGGGTCAGGCTGATATTGACATAACCGTCCTCTGCGGTGGTTACTTTATAATAATCTACATCCGTTATGCCGTATAAGCTTCCGGTGATTTCCTTATCTAAGGACAGTTCGTCCGCAGCGCTGCTGCTGTTATTGTCCTCTGTCTCACAGTAGACATCGCTGTAGCTTAACCGCAGGCTGTAAGGAACGTCTCCTGCCGCTTCAATGGCAGGGGTAATCTTTATGCGGTAGGTTCCTGCCGGAAGCCCCACTGCCGGAGAAACGTTCGTCGTGTCATAAGCATTACTGCTTAAGGTGTAAAGCTTATCGTTCGTGCTGATGCCTCCAATGCCGGCAATACCGCCAATGCCTGTATCGAGCACAGGCTTTTCTGCCGCAAATTCAATATTCCATGCCGTCGTATCCCTGGTGACATTCAATTTCTCATGGGCGAAGGTGAAGGACACCATACCGTCCTTTTCCAGTGTAAACTGATACCAGCCCGCTTCCGCCAGCTTGCCGGAGGACACGATGTTTGTGTCAAACCCCAGTTCCACTGCTTCGTCATAGCTTTTTCCGGCAGAGGTTTCCTCGCCTTTTACTTCTTCCTCTTCCGCTAACTCTTCGATTTCTGTGGACTCCGTAGTTTCCGTTACTTCGGTTGCTTCTGTGGTTTCCGTTGCCTCCGTGGTTTCCGTTGTTTCTTGTTTTTCAACTTCATCGGTAAATTCAGTACTTTCTTCCTTCTCCGATGCCCCGATGGTTTCGGTTGTATCTCCATTTCCCGTTTCATCGGTAAGCTCCGTATTTTCCGCACTTCCGTCGGTTTCAGCACTTTCGGCAGCCGTTACGCCCTCTGCCTCCCCCGGTTCGGTTACCTCTGTGGTTTCAGCTATCCCGGCAGTTCCCGTTTTCCCAGTGACTTCCGTATTTTCCGCGTTTCTGGCAGTTTCCGCTGTCTCTGCAGTTCCAGCCGTCTCCGTGCTCTCTGCCACAGCATTTTCCTCTGCTGCCTCCCGGACTGCCGTTCCGGGCTCCGCAGTTTCTGCCGCTGTTCCGGCATTTGCCCCGTATACAGGAACCTGTCCCAAAACAGATGTCATGCACACACTCAGTGTCAGTAATCCTGTCAGTATCCTTTTCTTCATATTTTATACTCTCCCTCTTATGTTTTGCCGGAACAATACCTTAGCCTGCCCTGCAGGAAATTCTTAACCTCCCCTGCGTTCTCACTTTCGGGCTGCTGCCCTGTCAGCCTCCATAGGCACTGCTCCCGGTTATTGTGTACATTTTACCACACTTTGTTAATACTGGGTACTCCAATTTTCACCGGAACAGCGAACGATTTTTCCAACGCCGTTCTCAAATACCGTTTCCTGCTTTTCCAGATACTCCGAAATGCTCTGGTAATAGGGGTCGTCATAAAAGACCAGCATATACTGAATCCCCAGTTCATTTAAGTTATCTAAATTTCCCTTTGCGTCAAAGTTCCAGCTATAGCAGTCTGTCATGCTCTGCTTCGTCCGCTTCCGGTAAACGATGAAATCTATGGCTGCGCTGCGGTCCGCCATCAACGGCACCCGCTCGCCCTTCAACTGTTTTTTCACATATTTATACAGCTCCAACTTCTCTTTGCTGTAATTTCCCACCTCATCGAGTATCCCTGTCCAACTGTCTCCCGGACGGGCAAGGACAGCCGCCGCATCATTTTCATAGACCACGTCGCACAAATCAAAATACGCTTTGTTGGTGATGTAAAAGTCATCTATCTTTGCCACCACCACATGCTCAATGTCCTTTTTCTCCAGACGCTGTACAATTTCCATCAGCTCATTTTTCTGGGGCCAGTATTTTTTCCCCTCGTCCCTGTCCTGTGCCCGCATGGCGTCAAACCAGCAGTAGCGCGCCTGGTCGGTAATCAGCGCCGGAACCTGCGCATCCTCTAATTCCTCCACCGCATACCGGTAAACCTCCAACAAATCCTCCGACATCGTATAGTCCTTATAATCCGTCTGAAGGCTGTCCATATTGTAACGGTACAGGGAAAACAGGTTTTTGGTGGCATACTCCCCATTGTAATTGGCGTCATGATGCCACATATTGTAATCATAGTTCGTCAGCGTCAGCGCTGCAATTCCCACCATCAGAAGCCCATAGGAAAAATAGCCGGGCAACTGCTTTTTTTCTGCGGAAATTTCCAACGCCGCCACGGCAAACAGCCAGCCAAAGAGCCAGAGATTATAATAAATCTTGTAATAATAGTAAAAGGTCATCCACTTCTGGTAGGTGCACACATACATGACAATGGTGCAGAGCACCATACACAGCCCCATAATGCTAATGGTTTTAGAATACTCCCTTTTTATCAGGGCATAGAAGCACACCAGAAACATCATCGGAAGGAAGAAAATCAAATCCCCGTACATGGAGGAATAGCTCCAGCCCACCACCTGCACATAGGAAAGGATTTTATCCAGGGAACCCCAGTAATTGATAAATAAAATCCCCGCCGCTACCGTCAGTGCCAGCAGTACCAGCGCCGCCAGCACCGTCTTTTTATTCAGAAGCTTTTTCTTCCCCTTGAATAAAATCGGCAATAGCGCCGCCAACAATGCAAAATAATTCACCGGGACAAACAAACGGTTGCAGCAACTGTTTGCATATGCGGCAAAAAACAACAGGATGTACGTATATTTCCGCAAACCGGGATACCGCTCCACCAAAAGCAGTGCATAGACGATAAGAATCAGAATCATGACGCCGATGCCCCAGTAAACAAAGCCTCCCGTCATAAAACTGTACGCCGGATAGCCGAAGAAATATCCCACCGCAAACACCGGAGCAAACACCCGCACAAGTTTTCTGTCGCTGACGGTCAATACCAGCACATAAAACATACAGATTTCCAGCACGTGCATGAAAATATCCGCCACAATAAAGGCTTTGTAATAATCCGCCGCAGAAAGAAAAGGCGCTAAGACCTGTATAAACAACGAATCCACATAGGCGGAAAAATAGATTCCGCTAAGTTGCCCGGTCTTAGCCACCTGCATCGCCATATTAAAATGGTTTGCCGGGTCCGTGTTGATGTAGGCGAGACGAAGCTCTGTGGTAAACATGTGCATGGAAATCGCTAAGACAAAGGCGGACACCACTGCAATACCAAGGATGTCCGTCCACCGGAAAAATAATTTCTGTATCTTTTTTTCTTTTATCACCACGCCCCAAAGCACAATATCTGCAAGGGCTAAGGAAATGCAGGTGGTATTTAACCGTGCCCCAAGCCCTGTTTTATCAAAAAGAAACGCCAGAAAAGACAGGTAACAGAACACCAGCATGATGCCCATCACAAACGCCTTCACACCGTTTATTTTTCCCTCCGTCTTTGGGAACAGAACCACTCCCACAAGACACAGCAGAAATAATAGTACAAATAAAATGACTGTCATCCTAAGTATTCCTCCCGTTACTTTCCAATGAGAATCTTAATGTATGGCGTCACCGAACGGACAAGAGCCGTCCCCAGTCCGAAATTTTTCTTAAGAAAATGAAACCAGTCGTCCCTCGGCA
>JAGAIK010000195.1 GCA_017626625.1 Roseburia sp. | reverse complement strand
GGGAACGGCAGGTCCACCAGTTTGGCATCAATGGCATCGGAGGCTGTTGATAAATCCACCGGATTGTTCTCATTTGCAAACTGATAGTGCGCACCTTCATAGTACTCATTGTACTCTCTGTCCACATCGGAATTAGAGAAATTCTTCTCTAAATCTCCCGGCAGGATATACTCGGTGTATTCCCTTGATTTTCCGTTGTCCACACGGGAAAACGTACCGCTGAAATGGTCGGAACAGGGCTGCGCTAAATACTGGTCCACATAAAACGGACCGCCGTCATGGCAGATTACCGCATTCCATTCTGCTGCCAGAATAACATTGGTGGGTCTTACACTTCGGATACTTCCTAACTGCTCAATGTTCTCCCAATCCTTTACCAATACCATAAAACGGGTAATTCTTCCGTTCATGGTGCTGTTCATCATCTCGTAAACCACGTCTGCCTCTGACAAACCATAATGAGGCAGAGCAATGGACTCGTTATCCACCATAACTGCGATAGGTCTCTGATTTTTCAGTTCTTCATCAATTATCTCATTGGTCAGCTCGCTTCGGTACTTGCCCTCCGGAAGAACCTCCGTCTCCGGCTGCTCTGTCTCTGTACTTTCCGCTTCTGTCACATTCTCGGCAACTTCCGTATTCTCTGCCGCAGTCTCCTGATTTCCACAGGCACTAAGTCCTACCGCTGCTGCCACCATTGCTGCTAATAGCATTACTCTTTTTTTCACTTGTAAATACCTCTCAATATTTTTTATTCAGGAGCAGCAACACTCCCCAAACCATCATATCATATCCGTCTACTGCTGGAAAGCATTATTTTTTCGTGAAATACTTTTATTTCATCCACTGCGCGTAGAGTGTTACCGTACCGCCTTTTTTAGACGTCAGGTTTTTGATACTCTGTTTGTTCTTGTATGTTTTTCCGCTTCCGTTTTTCTTTGTATTCCATCCCACAAAAGTATAGCCGGATTTTTTGAATTTATTCGCAGTTAATTTATAGCTCTTGCCGTACCTGCAGTTGGTCAGGGAACTCATTTTTCCGCTGGTGCTGCCGTTGCCGTTGAATTTGATGGTATATTTGTTTGCTTCCCATTTTGCGTAAAGGGTTTTGTTTCCGGTACTGCCCTTTTTGATGGTGGTCACTTTATTTTTGAAGTTCTTATCGGAGTACCAGCCCTTAAAGGTATAACCTTTCTTTGCAGGATTTTTTAAGGTGATGGTCTTTGTGGTTTTCTTATACGTTGCCGGGTTGTTCTTATTGTTTTTACCGCCGTCTAATTTATAGGTAATTTTGTAGGACGGAGTTTCCCACTGGGCATACAGGGTAACATTTCCGGTAAAATCGGTGACCTTCTGCTTATTGGTATAGGACTTTCCTTTTCCATTTTTCTTGGTGTTCCAGCCGGCGAAAGAATATCCTGTTTTCTTAAAGGCATTTTTCTTTAGAGTAACGGTACTGTTGGTATAGCCGGTCTGCTTGCTCATTTTGCCGGAAGTAGCCCCATTTCCGTTATAGGTAATGGTAATTTTCTTTGACGGCGCAACGCTCTTAGCAGTTACCACACTGTCCCAGTAACCGTCGCATACTGCAATGGCATTGACGGTAACACTCTTATCAATATAAAAGCTGCCGCCGTAACGAATGCTTTTTGCCGAACTCTCCTCCGGCACCGTTCCGTCTAAGGTATAATAAATTCTTGCTCCTGCCTCCGGTGCCGTAATCGTTACCTCACAATCCCCCTCGCTGTCCGTCTCCCCACTTATCTGAGGCGCCTGTGCCGTCTGTGTAATGGCGGGGAATGTGCCTGCCACCCATCCGGAAGATGTGGAAGTCAAGGTACAGGGCGGAAGATATTTATTCCAGTAACTTTCCTCCGCATGACTTGACGCCTGCTGTGCATTGTCATAATATGCGTCATTCTTTGCAAAGAAATCATAATAAATCGGGTAATCATTTCCCGCATCATCCCAGGTACAGTCCACATTATACCAGGAATCATTGATACGTACCTTATTCCACTCATGGTCTGCACTGGTCACTGCCACCGCATCAATGCCGGAACCGTTGCACATCATCTCAAATGCCTGGGCATACCCGGCACATACGGTTAAGTCCGTGCAGAATACACTGTAAGCGGTCTGGGAATACTGGGTGTCCTCGTCAAAATTCGGGTCATCATAAATAGCGTCATTATATTCCACTTTCTGGATAATCAAATCATGAATCAGTTTTACTTTCTGTTCATCACTGCTCAACGCATCCACCTGGCTCTGCCAACTGTCTACCTGGCTTTTTACATTTGCTGTTGCCTGCGCACGGGACGCACCGTTTGCAAAGTTTGAATAACATCCTGCGCTTATCACCACACTGCCCAGATAGGTTCCAATCAGACATCCGTTGTTTAAAAAATAGTACTGGGGATTCGAATAACGGAAAATATAATACACTTCCATCGCCCCGGTCTGCGTCATGCCTTTTGCTGTTACAAAGTTCGAATAATACCCCTGATAATCGCTGATATACTCTACATTTTTATTGGTTGTCAGATAGCTTAAACACATTGCATCTAAGGAATCCCAGAACTCCTTTGCGTCATCAGACATCTGGTTGTAAAAATAATTGCTGGAATATTTATCCCATTCATTATTATAAATAGCAGAGCGTTTTAACTGGCTGTCCTCTGCCGCTGCATAGATATCGCTCTCCTCCACCCCGGCTATATTCTGCGCCTCTATCGGTAACAGTCCTCCAGTAGGAAGTCTGAGATTGGCTTCTTTGACTTCTGTTTTCTCTTCTAATTCCGTGTCTTCTAATTCCAGTTCTTCTAACTCAGTCTCCTTTAACTCGGTTTCTTCGATTACTGCTTCCGTCTCCGTTGTTCCGTTTTCCACAACCTCGGTTTCAATGGTTTCCGTTTCCGCTCCGGCAGGCATTTCACCGATGTTTTCCACAGCCTCGCTCTCAGCGCTTTCTGTATCGGAAATTTCATCATTTTCCACGCTGTTTTCCTGAGTCAACACCGTCATTTCCTCTGCGGCATACACCGCTGTTCCCTCCGACGGCATCAAAACAGAGCCGACTGTCATACATGCGGCAAGAAATACCGCTAAACATCTTTTTTTCAAAACATCTTCCTCCTCTTATCTTATTTCTTTTTCCACTTTGCATAAAGTGTGATGTTTCCTGTACTTCCTTTTTTGATTTTTGTTACTTTGTTTTTATATTTGCTGTCACTGTACCACCCCACAAACTGATACCCCTTCCGGGTAGGCTTTTTCAGGGTAATTGTTTGGGTGGTATAGTAATAATAGCCCGGATTTTTGGCGGCGTTTTTCCCGCCTTTTAATTTGTAGGTAATGGTATATTTCGTCTTTTTCCACTGGGCGTAAAGAACAACTTTTCCGCCGGATTTTGCCGTGAGATTCTTTACCTTTGCCTTATTTTTATATGTAGTTCCGCTTCCGTCCTTTTTGGTATTCCATCCGGCAAAGGTATAGCCTGTTCTCTTAAATTTATTGGCGGTTAGCTGGTAGTTTTTTCCGTATTTTCTGGACGTTAAAGAACTCATCTTTCCGCTGGTGCTGCCGTTCCCCTTAAAGCAAATGGTATACGTTTTTGCCTCCCATTTTGCATAAAAGGTCTTATTCCCGGTAGAACCCTTCTTTATCTGTGTTGCCTTTTTCGTACATTTACTGTTGGTATACCAGCCTAAAAATTTGTAACCTGTGCGGGTAGGATTTTTTAAAGTAATGGCAGCGGAAGATTTTGTGTAGGAAACCGGATTATCTTTATTATTCTTTCCGCCGTTCAACTGATAAGTAATGGTATAGCTCTTCACTGACCACTGCGCATACAGCGTAATCTCCCCGTCAGGAACTGCGGTAAGGTTTTGAATTACTGCTCCGTCAGAAAACGCTGCGCCGCTACCGTCTGCCCTTGTGTTCCATCCGGCAAAAACATACTCTGTTCTTTTATATGTGTTCACAGGGAGACTGTATGCCGTGTCATACTGTAAATCTGCCATGTTTTCCATAGAGCCGCTGCTGTTGCCATTTCCGAAAAATGTAATGCGGTAACGGTTCGGCTGCCATTTTGCATAAAAAACCTTGTCCCCGGTACTGCCTGCCGTAATCCCTGCTGCCGGGCTGTAAAAGTCTGCGTCAGTATACCATCCCGCAAAGGTGTAGCCTGTTTTTTCCGGTTTCTGCAGGGTAAAACTGTCAGTACAGGTATAGCTTGCAGGATTTGCTGCATTTTCACCGCCGTCTAATTCATAAGTAATACGGTAAGTGACAATCTCCCATTGTGCATACAACGTGATATCCTGCGTCAATCCGGTCATCTGCGCTCCATCCGCATAAACTGTTCCGCTTCCGTCCGCACTGGTATTCCACCCGGTAAAGCGGTAGCCCTCCCGCTGAAACGTATTTTCCGGCAGATATGACTCGATTCCTTCATATACCCTCAGATTTTCCATGGTTCCGGTTCCCCCGTTTCCATCAAAGGATACCGTACATGCCTTTTTCATGGCAACCTCTTTCGAAACTGCCTCACTGTCCCAATAACCGTTGCAGACTGCAACTGCCTGCAGCATCATATCCTCTGTTATCTCCAAGCTTCCGGTATAACGGTAAGCCTTTGCCCCGCTTACCTCCGGCGTGCTACCGTCTAAGGTATAGTAAATCTGTGCCCCCGGCGTGCTGCTTTCGATTTGTAAAACATATTCGCCCCCCAAAACGTCAGCCGTTAGCACCGGAACCGCCGTCTGTTCCGTAATCCGGGGCAGCGTTCCGGAGGAAGCCCCGTTAGCACCGGAATCTAAGGTACACACGGGAAGATATTTTTCCCAGAAGCTTTCCTCATAATGGCTGGAATTCGTATCAAACACAGCATCGTTACGCTCAAAATAAGAATAATACACCGTGCCGTTCTGGTCATCCCAGGTACAGTCCACATTATACCAGGAATCGTTAATCCTGACTTTGTTCCACTCATGGTTCGAGCTGGTGACTGTCACTGCATCAATGCCGGAACCATTGCACATCATCTCGAATGCCTGGGCATACCCGGCACATACCGTATAATCTGTGCAGAATACACTGTAGGCAGACTGGGAATACTCCGTGTTCTCGTCAAAATCCTTGTCATAAATTGCATCATTGTATTCCACCTTTTCGATAATCAGGTCATGAATCAGCTTCACCTTTTCCTCATCCGTGCTGCAGGCATCTATCTGAGCCTGCCATGCCACCACCTGTTCTCTTACTTTCTCTGTTGCCTTCTGTCTGTCCTCCGTGCCGGCAAAAGCGCTGTAAATCCCAAAACCAACTGCCGAAGAAGTGCACCATATGGTATTATTCAAAAAATAGTACTGCGGATTGTTATACCGGAAAATCCTTGCTAACTGCTTCATCTCCGCTAAGGAAAGCCCCATGCTGCTTGCCACCAGTTTCGTGCGGTATTTTCCGGTCGCCACGCCGTCGCTTTTCACGGCAGTTCCCGGCGTGTTCTGGTCCATATACTGCGTGCACATTGCCTGCAGGGAATCCCAATAATCACGTTCCGCCTCGCTCATCTGATTGTAAAAATAATAATTGCCGTACTTCTCCCACTCAGAACCATAATAACTAGCAGAACTTCTCATGCTGTATTCCGCTGTTTCCTCAAAATACTCTGCCTCTTCCTCCGGGACAGTCAGTTCTTCCACCGGAAGCAGACCGCCTGTGGGAAGTTCTTCTTCTGTTAATTCTTCCTCTGACACAGTATCTGCTGTTTCTGCTGCCTGAACGCCGCCTGGGGTAATCACCGTTCCCAACATCACGCAAACAGCCATCAGCACTGCCAAACATCTTTTTTTCAAAAAACTACCTCCGATTGTTTCTTGTCTTCTGTGCCTTATCTCCTAGATTATAACAAAGATTCCAGTCTTTTTCAATGACAGCCTGGCAAATCCGCGCCACGAAAAAAAGATGCCGTATCAAACGACATCTTTTTTCGTATGGCTATATCATTATTTTGCCTTTACTTTTTTAGAAGCTGCAGACATTCCTGTTTCAAAATCTGCTTTCAGGGCATTGGTTCCTACTGCAACTACTTTGTAGTAGTAAGTTTTGCCTTTCGAAGCTTTCTTGTCTACATAAGTAAGTTTCTTTGTGGTTCCGATTTCTACATAGCCTTTGTTCTTCTTGGTAGAACGGTATACCACATATTTCTTTGCTCCGGCAACTTTGTTAATCTTAACGGTTACTTTACCCTTAGTTGCTTTTACGGATTTAATGCTCGGCGTTGCGTTGAAGGTAACGCTTGCATTTTTTGCATAACCAGCAGACATTGCCGTGCCGTTTTCTGCATAAGCTCTTACATAGTAATAATAGGTAACGCCTGTCTGAAGCTGTCCGCCGTCAACCGCACTGGTTCCTACAATCGTGCCGCTCTGTCCTTTGTAATCATCATAGCTTACTGTACTGTAAGTCTCATCCGTGTTGCTTTCTTTTACGATGGCAACCATATCAGAAGGACCGGCATATACCTTGAGGTCTTTGTTATAAGTACCTACCGGGCTGGTAGAACGGTATACTCTGTAGTATGCTGCACCGGAAACTGCTTTCCAGCTTACTTTTACCTTGGTGCTTACCACACCGTTGGCATCTTTTACGGTTACATTCTTAGCGGAAACAGAAGTTACTGCCGGAAGATTCATTGTCTCGCTGGCGCTGGTCCATGCGGTCCACTGTTTTCCGTTGGTTGCACGTACGGAAACATTTACATATTCCCCTGCCTTCAAGCCTTTGATGCTGTATTTTGCACTCTTTGCAGTTGCTACTACAGGTTCGTCTGTATATGCTTTGCCCTGTGCATTATATTTGGTATAGCGTACTTCGTATTCGGTTGCATATTTGTCTGCATCCCATGTTACATTTACAGTGGAGCCTTTTAATAATGCTACCACATTCTGAGGTTTCTCCAGTTTTAATACAACGCTGTCTGCCGCCTCAATCTGTTTTGTCTCCTTGCCAGCCTTATAGTAAGCGATTACTTTGTAGGAATATGTCTCGCCGGCATTTAATTTCTTGTCCGTATATTTGACTGTTTTTGCCTTTGTAATGGTCTTTACTAATTTCCATTTTGCATTGGATGCAACCCCTGTTTTCTTAGAGGTATTCGTGTCTGTAGAAGAAGTAGAGGTTCTGTAAATTTCATATTTGGTTGCACCTGAAACTTTCGTCCAGGTCAATTTTACAGAATTCTTGCTTGCTTTTACAGCGGTTAAATCAATGTAGTTGCTTGCACTTGTCTCAGCAGAGAAACATACATAATCGCTGTAAATTGTCTTCTTGGTTACTGTGTTGTATACGTATGCTCTTGCTTTGTAACTGTAGGTTGTACCTTCTTTTAAGTCCTTATCCACATACTGTCCTGAAGTTGTGGTGGCAATCTTCGCATATTTACCCTTGCTGTTTTTGCGGTAAATCTGGTAACCGGTAATGCGGCTGTTTTTCGCAAAGGTCATGGTAATGCTTGTCTTCGCTGATTTTGTGGAAGGTTTGGAAATCTCCCCCATAGTCTCTGTTGCAGATACCTGGGAAGAAACCGTAACGTCATTGTAAAAGCCGTATTTTACACCATTGATTTCATATGGAGTGATATCCGGACGGCTTTCGTCTGCTTTTGCAGAGCTTTTAACTGCTGCTACAAAATAATATTTCTTACCTGTTTCTAAAGACATATCATCGCTGGAAATTTCATCCTCTGTACCGTTTACAGAATAATAAGAAACTTTCTTTTTCGCAATGGAGACTGCCTCTGAAACCTCATCCTGGTCTACATAGGACTTCTGGTTTTTATAAGCCACATTTATGGTATGTGCCGGATTTGTGCAGTTCTGCTCGCCATCTTCCTCACAGTATGTATAATCTACTTCCTTATACTGCGGATCTGCTAAAATAGCCTTAAATTCATTGGAAGCAAATACAGAGGCATCGGTAGAGTAATAAATACGGATGCTGTTTGTTCCTGTATTGGCGAAATCTGGCGCATCCCAGGTCAGCTTGAAGGTACCGTCATCTGCCTGATTTTCTACTTTCAGAGCGATAGTCGGAAGATTTGCCACTTCGCTGGATTTCTGCACTAACACTTCGTTTGAGAAATCTCCGTACATACCGTCGTATACCTCATTGTCATAGGTTACCTTCGCACGCACACGGAAATAGTTATAGGTATTTGTTAAATCATCCACATCAACCCTCTGATACGTATTACGTGCAGAAACATATGAGGAATATGTATTGTACTCTACCTCTTCCTTCGTTCCATCTGCATCCGTCTTTGTATAATAACCGTTTTTCCAATCTTCATCGGTGAGGGTTAATGGCTCAT
>JAGAIK010000194.1 GCA_017626625.1 Roseburia sp. | reverse complement strand
GGTGGCGGTGGAGGACCTCTACCGTCCTTACAACCCGAAACGCCGTACCAGAGCGACCATCGCAAAGGAGAAAGGCTTAGAGCCGTTGGCAAACATCATTACTTTACAGATGCTAAACACGCCCTTAGCGGCGGAGGTTGAGAAATTCATTGACCCGGAAAAGGGAGTGGAGACGGCAGAGGACGCCATCGCAGGAGCGAAGGATATCATTGCGGAGAGCATTTCCGATGAAGCGGATTACCGCACCCGTATCCGTGACATGACCGTGAAAAAGGGACGTGTGGTTTCTACGGCGAAAGACCCGGAGGCGGAGAGCGTTTACGAGATGTATTACGAGTTTGACGAGCCGGTGGCAAAGCTGGCGGGACACCGGATTCTTGCTTTAAACCGCGGGGAAAATGAGAAATTCCTCTCAGTGAAAGTGGAGGCTCCGGTGGAGGACATTCTCCGTTATCTGGAAAAACAGGTCATCGTCAAAGAAAATAAAGAGACAACCCCGGTGTTAAAAGAAGTCATCGAAGATTCCTATGACCGCTTAATCGCCCCGGCGATCGAGCGTGAAATCCGCAGCGACCTGACGGAGCGGGCAGAGGACGGCGCCATCAAAGTGTTCGGGAAAAACCTACAGCAGCTTTTAATGCAGCCCCCCATCGCAGGGCAGGTGGTGTTAGGCTGGGACCCGGCATTCCGTACCGGATGTAAGTTAGCAGTGGTAGATTCCACCGGGAAGGTGTTAGACACCACCGTTATTTACCCTACGGCGCCCCAGAACAAGGTGGAAGAGGCAAAGGCAGTATTAAAGAAACTGATTTCCAAGTACCACATTACCCTGATTTCCCTGGGAAACGGAACTGCCTCCAGGGAATCCGAACAGGTCATCGTAGAGCTGTTAAAAGAGATTCCGGTCAAGGTGCAGTATATCATCGTCAACGAGGCGGGGGCGTCCGTTTATTCCGCCAGCAAGCTGGCAACGGAGGAATTTCCCAATTTTGACGTGGGACAAAGAAGCGCTGCGTCAATGGCAAGGCGCCTGCAGGACCCCTTAGCGGAGTTGGTGAAAATTGACCCGAAATCCATCGGCGTGGGGCAGTATCAGCATGATATGAACCAGAAAAAGCTCAGCGAGGCGTTAGGCGGCGTGGTGGAGGACTGCGTCAATAAAGTGGGTGTGGACTTAAATACCGCCTCCGCCTCCCTGTTGGAATACGTTTCCGGCATCAGCAAGGCAATTGCAAAAAATATCGTGGCATACCGGGAGGAAAACGGCAGATTTGAAACCCGTGCGCAGCTTCTTAAGGTGGCAAAATTAGGACCGAAGGCTTATGAGCAGTGTGCAGGCTTTCTGCGCATTAACGACGGGAAGAACCCGTTAGACGCCACCGGAGTGCATCCGGAGAGCTATGAGGCTGCAAAACAGTTGTTGGATCGATTGGGATTTACCACGGAGGATATTAAAAACAGAAAGCTTGACGGTATCTCGAAGAAAATATCCGATGTGAAAAAGCTGGCGGCAGAGTTAAACGTGGGTGAGCTGACACTGCAGGATATTGTAAAGGAACTGGAAAAACCGGCGCGTGACCCAAGGGAAGATATGCCAAAGCCCATCCTCCGCAGCGATGTGCTGGAAATGAAGGATTTGACGCCGGGCATGACCTTAAAGGGAACGGTGCGCAATGTCATTGACTTTGGCGCTTTCGTAGATATCGGCGTTCACCAGGACGGGCTGGTACATATCTCCCAGATGAGTGATAAATTTATTAAACATCCGTTGGAGGTGGTCAGCGTCGGCGATATCGTGGAAGTAAAAGTTATGAGCGTGGATTTAAAGAAACAGCGAATCCAGCTTACCATGAAACAGTAATTTTGCTGAAAATAAAAAATGATTCGAGGTAAAGGAAGAAATGGATACAGGAAAAACAAAGACAAAAGTGAATGTGAGATACGTGACGGTGACGGCAATGCTTTCTGCCATTGCATTTATTTTGATGTTCATAGAGTTCTCCGTCCCCTTTATCATGCCGGAATTTATTAAGATGGATTTATCGGAGCTTCCGGCGCTTATCGGCGCCTTCGCCATGGGACCTGTGTGCGGCGTGACAGTCTGCCTGGTGAAAAATCTGCTGCATTTATTTATTTCCACCACCGGAGGCGTGGGAGAGTTATCTAATTTTATCTTAGGTGCAGCATTCGTGCTTCCGGCAGGACTGATTTACAAACACAAAAAAACAAGAAAAAACGCACTGATTGGCTCCCTGCTCGGGGCTGTGATTATGGCGTTGTTCAGCGTTGTTTCCAATTATTATCTGGTATATCCGGCATATTACAGATTAATGGTGCCGGAAGATGTCGTATTTGCGGCGTACCAGAAAATACTTCCCTCCGTGGAAAACATGCTGCAGTGTCTGATATATTTTAATATGCCCTTCACGCTGGTAAAAGGACTGTTTTCCGTAGTGATTACGTTCCTGGTTTATAAACACATTTCCCCCATTTTAAAGGGAACGAACCGATAAGAGCAGACAGGAAAAGACGCAATGAGAAAGCGTCTTTTCTTTTTTTGTGAAAAATGCTATACTGTAATCTGATTAAAAAGTGAAACGAAAAGGAGAGATACGGCAATGCCGATAAAATTTGATATTACATTGACAACAAAAGACATGTATCGTTTTAATCTGTACCAGACATATACCGGATTTCAGGGCTGGTTTTCCGTTGCGGTCAGTATCTTTGCCTTTGCCATGGGGGTGAGTACCTTTGGCGAAGTATCGGCGGCAAGGACTGCACTGTACTTCGTTTTTGGAATTTTGCTTCTGGTGTATCTGCCGATGACGCTTTATGTGCGTTCAAAGCATAATATCGCAGTTTCGGAGGTGCTTAAGTACCCGCTGCATTTCTCCGTGGGGGAGGACGGCTTTACCGTATCCCAAAAGGAAGAAAGCGCAAACCTGCCCTGGGAGCAGATTTATAAGATGGTTGCCACAAAGAGCAATGTGCTGGTTTACAGCAGCCGTATCAACGCCTACGTGATACCGAGAGAGCAGTTAGGGGATGCCTATGGGGAGCTGGCAAAGTTAGCAGGCAGGAAGCTGCCGAAATACCGGCTGAAAATGAAAGCATAAAGGGGAAATGTGTCTGCACCGCTGCCGCAAACCTGAAGATACGCAGGGAGGCAGCCTGGAAATGAGGGAAACGATGAAGGAAATGATTTATGAAACCTGGTCGCCGGAGGAAACAAGGGCGTTGGGGCAAAAAATAGGCACTGATGCAAAGCCCGGGGACTTGTATACGCTGGTGGGAGACTTAGGCGTGGGAAAGACCGTCTTTACCCAGGGAATCGCAGAGGGGCTTGGCATCCGTGAACCCATCTGCAGTCCCACCTTTACCATCGTACAGGTCTACGAGGAAGGCAGAATGCCCTTTTACCATTTTGATGTCTACCGTATCGGTGATATTGAGGAAATGGACGAAATCGGCTACGAGGATTATTTTTACGGGGAAGGACTCTGCATGGTGGAGTGGGCGAACCTTATTGAGGAAATCCTGCCCCAGGAGCGCTTTGACGTCACCATAGAAAAGAACCTGGAAAAAGGCTTTGATTACCGGAAAATCATCATAAAGGAGCATGGAACGGAAAAATGAAAATATTAGGGTTAGACAGCTCCGGATTAGTGGCAAGCGTTGCCATTGTCTGTGACGATAATTTGTTAGGAGAATACACTGTAAACTACAAAAAGACACATTCCCAGACGCTTTTGCCCATGCTAAAGGAAGTGGCGGAAATGATAGAACTGGATTTGCAGACCATAGACGCCATTGCCATAGCGGGAGGTCCCGGCTCTTTCACCGGGCTTCGAATTGGCTCTGCCACTGCAAAGGGGTTAGGGCTGGCATTGGAGAAACCGATTGTCTCCGTTCCCACGGTGGATGCGTTAGCGTACAATCTGGCAGGACACAGGGACATGGTCTGCCCACTGATGGACGCAAGGAGGAACCAGACCTACACCGGACTTTATACCTTTGCGGGCAATGAAATGCAGGCGGTCCGGGAGCAGTGCGCCGTAGGGATTGATGAAATTGTGGACACCATCAATGAAAAAGGAATGCCTGTGGTATTTTTAGGGGACGGAGTGCCTGTTTTCTCAGAATACATCAAAGAGCACTGCAGCGTGCCCTATTCTTATGCGCCGCCCCACTTAAACAAGCAGCGTGCCGGGGCAGTGGCGGCATTGGGGGCGGTGTATTTTGGGAGAGGGCAGTGTGAGACGGCAGCCGCCCATAAGCCGGAGTATCTGCGGCTTTCCCAGGCGGAACGGGAGCGCAAGGAACAGATGGCAGCAGGAGGAAACTAGGCATCCAAAGCAGTTTTACAAAGCCTTAGAATAAAAATAGAAGGAAACAATGGTATGATTACAGTCAGAACTATGCAGATAAAAGATGCCCAGTCTGTCAGCAGAATCGAACAGGAGATATTTTCAAAGCCCTGGAGCTATCAGGGGTTTGTGGACGCATTAAACCTTGGCAACACCATTTTCCTGGTGGCGGAGGAAGAAGGAAAAATCTTAGGCTATATCGGAATGTATCTTTCCTTAGACGAGGGAGAAATTACGAATGTGGCGGTTGCGGCGACGGAGCGCCAGCGTGGAGTAGGCGGACTTTTATTGACGGAAATGAAAAAAGAGGCGGAACGTCGTTCCGTTGCCAGAATTGTGCTGGAAGTGAGAGTTTCCAATGACAGCGCCGTAAGGCTTTATGAGCGCAGCGGCTTTAAAAACTGCGGCGTCCGCAAAGGCTTTTATGATTTGCCAAAGGAAGATGCCTATATTATGATATATGGCCAGTAATTTCCACTATATGCAGGTTTGCATTCCCGGTATAATAGGGGAGCAAATTACAAAAAGATAGTTGGAGGAAGAAAATGAGCAGAAAAAACGGAATCATTTACTGTAACCGCTGTGGCAGAGAGATTTGTACGGAAGAGTGGAAGGATAAAACCTCCTTTTTGGCGATACGAAAAGAGTGGGGATATTTTTCGGACAAAAAAGACGGGATGATTCACAGCATGGATATCTGTGAGACCTGCTATGAAAAAATGGTGGAATCCTTTGTGATACCGCCGGAAGAAAAGAAAATGACAGAGTTTGTATAGAGCAAGATAGAAGGAGAAGTACATGTTAGATGTATGTCTTTTAGGAACCGGAGGGATGATGCCGCTGCCGCACCGCTGGCTGACGGCGGCTATGATGCGCTACAATGGCAGCAACCTCTTGATTGACTGCGGAGAGGGCACCCAGATTGCCATTAAGGAGAAAGGGTGGACCTTTAAACCCATAG
>JAGAIK010000193.1 GCA_017626625.1 Roseburia sp. | reverse complement strand
TTAAAATCGTATTTTCCGGTGATATCGGACCGGGAAACCGTCCATTGATTAAAGACCCGGAATATATCAAAGAAGCGGATTATGTAGTGATGGAGTCCACCTACGGGGACAGGGCGCACACCACGCCGCCGGATTTTGCCGTTAAGTTAGCGGAGGTGCTGAAGGATACCTTTATCCGGGGCGGAAATCTGGTGATTCCGGCATTTTCTGTGGGGCGTACCCAGGAAATGCTGTATTTTATCCGCCGTATTAAGACGGAGCGGCTTCTGCCGGAATATGAGAATTTTGAGGTTTATGTGGACAGTCCCTTAGCGGTGGAGGCTACCAGTATTTTCAATAAAAATGTGGAGGACTGTTTTGACGATGAGGCGTTAGAGCTGGTACGGCAGGGGATTAACCCCATTGGCTTTCCGGGGCTGCGCATGGCGATTACCAGCGATGAGTCTAAGATGATTAACTTTGATGAAAAGCCAAAGGTGATTATTTCTGCCTCCGGTATGTGTGAGGCGGGGCGTATCCGGCATCATTTAAAGCATAATCTCTGGCGGAAGGATGCCACTATTTTGTTTGTGGGCTTTCAGGTGCCGGGTACTCTGGGGCACTCCCTGTTAAACGGGGCAAAGGAGGTTAGGCTCTTTGGCGAGACCATTGATGTGCAGGCGAGGATTGAGAATCTTCCGGGCATCAGCGGTCATGCGGATATCAACCAGTTGACGAAGTGGGCGGCAGCCTTTGAGACAAAGCCGAAAAAGGTTTTTGTGGTTCATGGGGAGGATAAGGTGACGGAGCAGTTTGCAGAGCACCTCCATCAGGAATTAGGCTATGACGCCTATGCACCTTTCAGCGGAGATACCTTTGACTTAGCCACAGGCATGTGCGTGAAGGAAGGCTCAAGACAGCTTGTGGAGAAGAAGAAAGAGAAAGTCAATGGGCGTGTCTCCAACAATGTATTTGCAAGGCTTCTTGCAGCAGGGCAGCGTCTGCTTACCGTCATCAACAAATGCGAGGGGATGCCCAATAAGGAGCTTGGGCGTTTTGCAGACCAGATTAACGCCCTCTGCAATAAGTGGGAGCGTTAAAGAGAGAGGTAATGCCGGATGGATTTTAAGGCAGATTTTTCCAGACGGCTTACCTGTGCCTGGGAAATGTGGATTTCCTCCGCCACCTCCATCTGGGTTTTTCCTTCAAAAAAACGCAGTTTCAGGATATAGTTTTCCCTTTCGTTCAGGTGGTCTAGGGCATCGTTTAAGGACAGCTCTTCAATCCAGATATCCTCACGGTTTTTCTTGTCGCTGATTTGGTCCATGACGTAGAGGGTGTCGCCTCCGTCGGTGTAAACCGGGTCGTAGAGGCTTAAGGGGCTTTGGATGGCGTCGAGGGCAAACACGATATCCTCCTTGGGGATTCCGGCTTCTTTGGCGATTTCATCTAAGGTGGGCTCCTTCGCGGAAGTGCGGGAGAGGATTTCCTTGGCGTGGATGGCTTTGTAGGCGGTGTCCCGCAGGGAGCGGCTGACGCGGATGGAGTTGTTGTCCCGCAGATAGCGCCGGATTTCGCCGATAATCATGGGAACGGCGTAAGTGGAGAATTTTACCCCCATGGTGGGGTCAAAATTATCAATCGACTTAATCAGACCGATACAGCCGATTTGGAACAGGTCGTCCACATTTTCGTGGTTGCCGGAGAAACGTTTGATTACACTTAAGACAAGACGCAGATTACCCTTGATATAGGTTTCTCTGGCTTCTAAATCGCCCTGTTTGATGCGGACAAAGAGAGCTTCCTTTTCTTCCTCCTTTAAAATGGGGAGTTTTGCGGTGTTGACGCCGCAGATTTCAACTTTGTATGAAGCCATGGTACATTTTCCTCCGGGTTTGGTTATTTGTTGATAAAAGGATGCTTCAAATGCTCAAATTTTATTCAGAAAGTAACTTTTTTTTATGAGAAAATAATGGTAAAATGTTAGATAACAAAGATAGTGGAGCAGGGTACGATGAAAGATATCATTGATGAAAGAAACGAGAGAGAAAGAATCAGCAAAAGTATTATTAAGTTCTGGAATGTCA
The DNA here is from genome assembly GCA_017626625.1 of Roseburia sp. Classification (GTDB taxonomy): domain Bacteria; phylum Bacillota; class Clostridia; order Lachnospirales; family Lachnospiraceae; genus Roseburia. Next base: position 2,872 of record JAGAIK010000193.1, on the reverse strand, counting down.
ATTATGTGCCAAGACAGCCGGAGTCGGAAATAAATGCGCCGGAGGAGACAGAAATGCCGCCGGAGCAGGAGGCTGCTGTGGAGGAAACAGAGGAAATGTACAACAAGACCACAGGCTCTTATTCCGGTACTTACGGCAGACATGAGGTTAAGGATGAAGTCACCAAAGGACAGATTGAGAAGATTCTGCAGGAGAAATCCGACAGCCTCCGAAGCCTGATTGATGAAAACAAGGGCTAGTGTCCTGCCTGAGATGAGACAGGAAGCCGGTACATCGGAAGAACCTATCAGGGCTTTTGGCATATGATAAGATAAGAACAGAAAACAGGGGATAGCTATGTCAGAAATCATTCTGCGTAAATATCATGGTCTTGGAAATGATTATCTTATCTATGACCCCGTGATTAACCGGACGAAGCTGCAGGAGCGCTTTGTGAAGCTGCTCTGTCGGCGGAACATCGGCGTCGGGGCGGACGGGGTGCTTTATGGACCGTTACTGGAAGATAATGAGATAAAAGTACGAATCTTTAATCCGGATGGAAGTGAGGCAGAGAAGAGCGGCAACGGCATCCGGATTTTTTCAAAATACTTAAAAGATGCGGGTTACGTGAAGGAAGATTCCTACGAGCTGACCACAAAGGCGGGGAAAACCAGGGTGGCTTTTTTAGACGCCGCCGGGGAGAAGATGCGTGTGGACATGGGGTATGCAGAGTTTCATGCGGGAAAGATACCGGTGGTAGGGTTCGGGGAAGAAATCATGAATGAAGCCGTATTTTTTTGCGACAATTTTTACAATGCCACCTGTGTCTCCATGGGGAACCCCAACTGCGTCATTATGTTAGAGGATGTCAGTCCTAAGAAGGCAATGCAGTTAGGTCCTTATGTGGAAAATTCCAAGTATTTTCCCAACCGGGTCAATATGCAGCTTTGCCATGTGCTAGACAGAAATAACATTCAGATTGAAATTTATGAGAGAGGGGCAGGTTACACCCATGCCTCCGGTACAGGGGCATGTGCTGCCGCAGCGGCGTCCCACAGATTAGGGCTTGTGGACGACAGGGTGACAGTACATATGAAGGGTGGCGATTTGCTCATTGAATTTGCTAAGGATGACCGGATTTTTATGACAGGTCCGGTGGTATATATTGGGAAGATAATTTTAGAAGAACAGTTTTTTGCTTAGAAAGTCATCAGACGCTATGTGGTTCGCTGGCTGCATAGCGTTTGGTTTTTGTTTAAAAATCCGAAAGCGTTTGACATTCTTTTCCTGTATGTATAAAATAAGTAGTAATATGTTTTAGAAAGGAATGTTGGTTATGAAAAAAATCTTAGACCTTATCAGTGAAGAAGTAACCAAAGTATTTGTGGAGTGCGGTTATGACGCCAAATACGGAAAGGTTACCTTATCCAATAGACCGGACCTCTGTGAGTACCAGTGCAACGGCGCCATGGCAGCCGCAAAGGAATACAAAAAAGCGCCCTTTATGATTGCGGACGAGGTGGCGGAAAAATTAGCGGAAAATCCCATGTTTTCCATGGCAGAATCCGTAAAACCGGGCTTTTTAAATCTGAAAATAGAGGAAGCCTATCTGGCGGATTATGTGGCGAAAATGCAGGAGAACGAGGGACGTTTTGGCTGTGAAAAAGTAAAAGAGCCAAAAACCATCATGATTGATTACGGCGGACCGAACGTGGCAAAGCCTCTGCATGTGGGACATCTCCGTTCTGCCATTATCGGTGAGAGTATCAAACGTATCGGCAAATTCATGGGACATAACATGATTGGTGATGTGCATTTAGGCGACTGGGGTCTTCAGATGGGGCTTATCATTACCGAGTTAAAGTTACGCAAACCGGAGCTGCCCTATTTTGACGAGTCATATGAAGGAGAATATCCGGCGGAGGCTCCGTTTACCATTTCCGAATTAGAGGAAATTTACCCCACCGCCAGCAAAAAATCAAAAGAGGACGAAGCCTACAAAGAGGCGGCAATGCAGGCTACTTTCGAGCTGCAGCACGGCAGAAGGGGTTATCAGGCATTGTTGTCCCATATTTTAAATGTATCTGTTACCGATTTAAAGCGCAACTATGAGAACTTAAATGTCTCTTTCGAACTCTGGAAGGGAGAATCTGACGCACAGCCTTACATTCCCGATATGGTGCAGAAGATGAAGGATGAGGGCTTTGCCTATATCAGTGACGGCGCCCTGGTGGTAGACGTAAAAGAAGAGACAGATACCAAGGAGATTCCGCCCTGCATGATATTAAAATCTGACGGGGCGTCCCTTTACAATACCACAGACCTTGCCACGATTGTCTGGCGTATGAAGGACTACCATCCGGACCAGATTATCTATGTGGTGGACAAGCGGCAGGAGCTTTATTTTACCCAGGTATTCCGCTGTGCGAGAAAGACCGGGCTTGTGACACCGGAAACCGGGCTGAAATTTTTAGGCTTCGGTACCATGAACGGCAAGGACGGCAAGCCCTTTAAGACCCGTGAGGGCGGCGTGATGCGCTTAGAGCACTTAGTCAGCGAAATCAACGGTGAGATGTTAAAGAAGATTCTGGAAAATCAGAAAACCAAGGAAAATCTTGACATCAGTGAGGAAGAGGCAAAGGAGACGGCAAAGGTGGTGGCGCTTGCAGCCATCAAATACGGCGATTTGTCGAACCAGGCAAGCAAGGACTATATATTTGATATTGACCGTTTCACCTCCTTTGAGGGAAATACGGGACCATATATTCTTTATACGATTGTCCGCATAAAATCCATTTTAAATAAATATTATGGTTTAGGAAAAAATACGGAAGGGTCTGTGATTGAAGCGGCACACAGCGACAGCGAAAAGAACCTGATGTTAGAGCTGTCC
>JAGAIK010000192.1 GCA_017626625.1 Roseburia sp. | reverse complement strand
GCTACGGCTATAATGTAAAATATCTGTACGAGGAAATCGGAAAGATTTTAGGTTTAAATGAGAAGCATAATATTATCGTGATAGGAGCGGGAAATCTCGGTCAGGCACTGGCAAATTATGTAAAATTTGAGAAATTAGGATTTATGATTATTGGGCTTTTTGACGTCAATCCGGCGTTGGACGGCGTCACCGTCCGTGGCATCAAAATTCACATGTTGGAGGAATTAGAGCAGTTCTGCGCTGAGAACCAGGTGGACATTGCAGCCCTCACCATGCCCAAGGCAAAGGCGGACGCCATCGCAAACCGTCTGGTGGATGCCGGGATTCATGCGATTTGGAATTTCGCCCATGTGGACTTAGAGCTGATAGACAAAGATGTGGTGGTGGAAAATGTCCATCTCTCCGACAGCTTGATGCAGTTATCCTACAATGTGGCAAGAAACAAAAAGGCAAGAGAAAGCGGCAGCTAAGGGAGTGTTGTCTATGAAAGAGGACGAGTTTCGGCAGGCGCTGCAGGGACATAAGGTTCCGGTTCTGATTTTAGACCCCAAGTGGCATCGCTTGTTTGCCATTCACGGAAAAACAGAGCAGATTAAGGAAACAGAGAAAAATTTAAGCGGTCTGTTAGCGGAACAGGGCAGAGTGAATCAGGAATTAAAGGACCTCAAACATTTAAAAAGCAGCCTGTTAGACAGTATCCGTAAAAACATGGACGGAGCCAACGAGGAAAACAACGACACCCTTATGACGAGAAAGTTAGAGGAAAACAGCCGTCTGGTGGAAGAGGTCAACGGAAAAATGGAAGTCTGTGAGGACAGGCTGTTAGAGCTGCCCCGCCTTATTTCTGAGACGAACCGGGAGTTAATGCTTTTGTCCATGGAGTACTGCTATGAGAAAATGAGAACCAATGAGCGGGAGGCGGAGGAGATTGCCGCCTGGATTGCAGACATCCGTGTACAGCTAAAGGAAAATATCATCAAAAAACAAAATCGTGAAATCAACAACAGGGAGATTTACGGATTTATGCACGACATTTTTGGAATGGACATTCTGGATGTGTTTGATATCGAATACGAGTATGAAGAAGAGGACGAAGAGGGGCAGAAATAGAAAGATGCCTCTCTTTTTGGCATGGAGGAAACAATGAAATATCTTGTAAACAGCCGTGAAATGAAAAGATATGATACCAACACCATAGAACAGCTTCATATGCCGGGCATGGTGCTGATGGAGCGCGCCGCCCTTTCCTTTGTGGAAGAACTTTTAAAACGGTCCGCAGACTTATCGAAGGTGCTGGTGGTCTGCGGAACCGGAAATAACGGCGGGGACGGGCTTGCCATTGCAAGACTGCTAAAACAGTCCGGGCATGAGGTGGACGCTGTGCTGGTGGGAAACCGGGACAAAGCCTCGGAGCAGAACCGGTGCCAGCAGCAGATTTTAAAAGCACACGGCTATGAGCTTTTGACGGAACTGCCGGAGAAAAATACGTACACCGCCGTCATTGATGCGGTGTTTGGTGTGGGCTTATCGAGGAACATTGAGGGAGATTACGAGGTCCTGCTGACGAAAATGAACGCTCTTTCCGGGGAAAAATATGCGGTGGACATTGCCTCCGGCGTATCGGCAGACAACGGGGCAGTGCTTGGCACAGCTTTCCGGGCGGATGTTACGGTTACCTTTGCCTATGGCAAGCTTGGGATGTATCTTTTTCCGGGAAACGAATTTTCCGGAAAAGTGATAGTGACAGACATCGGGATTCCCGAAGAAAGCTGGTTTGGTGCAAAGCCTCAGACGGCGGCGTTAGAGGACGCAGACCTTGCCCGGCTGCCGGAACGGAAAAGCCATTCCAATAAGGGAACCTACGGTAAGCTTCTGGTGGTTGCAGGCAGTGTCAATATGGCAGGGGCAGCCTGTCTCTGCGGAAAAGCCGCCTATCGGACGGGCTGCGGACTGGTGCGCATTATGACGCCGGAGGAAAACAGAACGATTCTCCAGTCGGTACTGCCGGAGGCGGTGTTAAATACCTATCCGAAAGAAAAACCGGACATTGCACAGCTTACAGAGGCACTGCAGTGGGCGGACGCCGTGGTGTCAGGCCCCGGTATCGGCACATCTGAGGCGGCGGAACAGTTGTTAAAAGCGGTGCTGGCACAGGCGGAGGTTCCGGTGCTTTTAGATGCGGATGCCCTGAATTTAGCGGCAAAAGACCCCGGTCTGCTGCTGCATACCCATGCCAAAGTGATTGTCACACCCCATTTGGGGGAAATGAGCCGTCTGACAGGGAACGGCATTTCCGAGATACAAACACATTTAATAGAAGTTGCAGAAGCCTTCGCAAGGCAATATAATGTAATATGTGTATTGAAGGATGAACATACCGTTACAGCAGTTCCGGAGGGGCAGACTTATCTTAATCTTTCGGGAAACCACGGCATGGCAACGGCAGGCAGCGGCGACGTGTTAAGCGGCATCCTAGGCTCCCTGTTAGCGCAGGGAATGTCCCCGGAGGAAGCGGCGCCTCTCGGTGTATTTCTTCATGGAAAAGCCGGGGACGCAGTCAGGGAAAAAACAGGCTGCCGGAGTATGACGGCGTCTGATTTGACGGAGGGAATCCGTCTGGTGACAAAGAAAGCAGAGGACAGAAAGGAACAGGCAAAATGAACAGATACAGCAGAGTATATGCAGAAATTGATTTGGACGCCATATTGTACAATATGGAGGCAATGCGGAACAATATTTCCAAAGATACCAAAATCATGGCGGTGATAAAGGCGGACGGCTACGGTCATGGGGCGGTGGAAATTGCGGAAACCATTGATACTCTTGATTACCTTTACGGCTATGCGGTGGCAACCGTGGAAGAAGGGCTTATTTTACGCAATCACGGCATCAAAAAGCCCATTCTGATTTTAGGTTATGCGTTTCCGGACCAGTACGAGGATATGATTCGGGCGGAAATCCGTCCCACCGTATTTACCAGGGAGATGGCGGAAGAGCTTTCAGAGGCGGCGGAAAAAATCGGCATGGACTGTAAAATCCATTTTGCCATTGATACCGGCATGAGTCGTATCGGTTATCAGGTGACGGAAGAGGCAGCGGATGAAATGGCACGTTTAGCGAAGCTGCCGCATATTATGGTGGAGGGGATTTTTACGCATTTTGCAAAGGCAGATGAGGCGGATAAGAAGCCGACCTACCGTCAGATTGCGCTGTTTGAGAATATGATTGCCCTGTTAGAGGAAAGGGGGGTTACCATCCCCATTCATCACTGTTCCAACAGCGCCGGTATTGTGGAGGTGCCGGAGGCAAATATGGATTTGGTGCGGGCGGGAATCACCCTTTACGGTTTGTGGCCTTCCGAGGAAGTGGATAAGACGAAAATTGACATCAAGCCTGCGCTGTCCTTAATCACCCACGTTGCCTATGTGAAAGAATTAGAGGCAGACCGCGCCATCAGTTATGGCGGTACATATGTCACCACAGAGAAACGGAAAATAGCTACTATTCCGGTGGGGTACGCCGACGGTTACGCCCGCTCTCTTTCCAATAAAGGAGACGTACTGATTCACGGAAAACGGGCGCCTATCCGGGGCAGAGTCTGCATGGATCAGTTTATGGTGGACGTGACGGACATTCCAGATGTAAAGAACGGCGATGAGGTCATCCTTATCGGCAGCGACGGAGGAGAAACCATCACCATGGAGGAAGTGGGGGCGCTTTCCGGGCGTTTCAACTATGAGTTTGTCTGCGACTTAGGCAAACGGATTCCGCGGGTTTTTGTACACAAAGGAAAAATCATTGGCACGAAAGACCATTTTTCCGAGTAAAATGGAATACACCCGGTAAAATTGGCAATACTATCCCCAGATGGAAAAAATCTATCTGAAATAGAAATGAGACGGAGTGGAAAGTATATGGTAATTCGACGCGGTGATATTTTTTATGCCGACTTAAGGCCGGTGATTGGTTCAGAACAGGGAGGAGTGCGGCCTGTCCTGATTATACAGAATGATGTGGGAAACCGCCACAGCCCTACGGTAATCTGTGCGGCAATCACATCCCAGATGAACAAGGCAAAGCTGCCGACCCATGTGGAGTTAGACAGCAGAAAATACGATTTGGTAAAGGATTCGGTGGTTCTGTTAGAGCAGCTTCGCACCATTGACAAGAAGCGGCTCAAAGATAAAGTATGCCACTTAGACAATCAGATTTTGGTGAAAATTGACAAGGCATTGGAAATCAGTCTGGAATTATATACATAGGAAAACTTGACGAATATGGCGGAAAATGGTATGATTCCAGATGTTTTATATCAAATGGCTTAAACCCGACAAAAGAAAAAGGAGAGAAATTATTTATGGACGACGGCGTCAGTCCCACTATGGGCATTCTGGTATTTGCAGCGTTAATTCTGCTGGATTTTATCATTTTTGGTTTTATTGCGGCAATGGAGAATTTAAACGAAACGTCAGTGGAAAAGCTGGCGAAGGATGGCGATACCAGAGCTGCCCTGTTGTTAAAGTATACAGATAAAACAGAACGTTACCGGCATGTATGCCAACTGCTGATTTTAGCGGCGCATATGATACTGGGGTTTCACCAGGTGCCGCTCTGGAAAGCATATTTCCTGAAAGGAGAGACGGGAGCGGGAATTTCCATACTGACGGATATCCTGATTTTTGCAGTCCTGATTCTTCTGGTGCTGATTTTAGGAATTTATACGCCGGAAAAGGTGGCGGCCCGGAAACCGGAAAGCTGGGCGTTGCAGCTAGTGCGGATTGTCCGCACGGTGGAGGTGATTTTTTATCCCGTTATTTTTCTTACCAATGCCATCGCAAACCTGTTGTCAAGGATTTTCGGTGTAGACCCGCTGAGCGATACGGATGATGTGACGGAGGAAGAGATTATTTCCATGGTAAAGGAAGTGCATGAACAGGGGGTGCTCCTTGCCAGTGAAGCGGAGATGAT
>JAGAIK010000002.1 GCA_017626625.1 Roseburia sp. | reverse complement strand
GTCAAATTCCCTGAACATGTTTTCCATCTGCTCCCGCTTATGCGAGCAGTCTTTCATAAAACCTATGATTCTGTCGCCGTAGCAGGAAATAACGGCAGGGTGTTGCCCCTCCCGGAACAGGCTGTCTAGCATTTTCGCATCAGCACGCACCTCATCATTGGAGACGGAATCGAGATGCAGCACAAAGACCTGCTCTAACACAGAGCTGTCCTGCCCCATCTGCACGCATTTCTGCTCTATCCGGCGGCTGTTCAGGTTATTTCCGAAGATGATTTCCGCCAGCAGACTGTCCTCGATATCCCGGCGGTCATCCAAATAGGAAATGGCATGACCTAATTCCTCAAAAAAGTCCACCAGCGGCACGTCCCAGGGTATGGTAAAAAGCGGAAAGTCATTTCTTTCCGCTAAATCTATCACCGCCCCGTCGATGTCAGTCACATAATTTTCCCCGACTAACAGCAGTGCACAGGACATTCTAAGGTCAATCGCCTTTTCGATGGTTTTATACAAATCATAATTTTTCCGCTGGGTCACAGGAGCGCTGATAATCAAAAGCTCCTGACCGTGAACCCATTTCTCAAAATTCAGGTTTTCCGCCTTATACGCCCACCGTATTCCTCTGTCCATGCCGCCGCTGCCTGCGATGACCTGCGCCTTTGACATGGCGGTGAGTGAAAGCAAATCCTTACATTGAAACATAATATTTTACCTTTTCCGGCTCTTTCTGAAATAAAAATTCTCCCCTGCGGACAGAAGCCAATATTCCCGCTCTCTCGCAGATTGCTTCAAACTCCGACTTTGCATTCAGCACGATAAAGTTTGCCGGTTTTCCCTCCTCCATGCCGTAATGCTCCGCAAGATTCATGGTCACCGCCCCGTTTACCGTGACTAAGTCTAAGGCATTGCGGATTTCCTCCGGCGACATCATCTGTGCGATGTGAATGCCGTGGTCTAAAATCATCATCATATTTCCGTTTCCGAGCGGATACCAGGGGTCGGACATGGAATCCTGGGCAAAGCAGACGTTGATTCCATTATCGTTAAGCTCCTTTACCCTTGTGAGCCCCCGTCGTTTCGGGTAGGTGTCCTGCCGTCCTTCCAGATAAATATTTTCTGTGGGGCAGGAAATGAAGTTGATTCCGGATTTCCGGAACAGCTTCATCATGCGGAAAGCATAACTGTTATCCGCGGAGCCGAAGGAACAGGTATGGCTTGCCGCTGTCCTCGTTCCAATGCCCTCCATCAGAACAAGGGCATTTAACAGCTCAAGGAAACGGCTCTGCACATCATCCGTCTCATCGCAATGAACATCTATCAGCTTATCGTATTTCAGCGCCAGTTCCACCGCCTTATGAATGGATTTCTCGCCAAACTCCCTTGCCAGCTCAAAATGGGGAATGGCACCCACGCAGTCTGCCCCCATTTTCAGGGCTTCCTCCACCAGTTCATCACCGCCCCTGTAGGCGTACATGCCCTCCTGCGGGAACGCCACAATCTGCAAATCCAGCATATCCTTTACCTCTTCCCGCACCTCAAGGGCTGCCTTTAAGCCCGTAAAGTCCGGGTCCGTCACATCTATGTGCGTGCGGATTGCCTGAACACCGTGAAGCATTTCCTTGCGGATTCCGCTGCGGATTCGCTCTTTCATCTGCTCCACCGTGATATTTCCCTTCGATTCGCTCCATCTCTGAATGCCCTCAAAGAGGGTGCCGGAACCATTCTGTTCCCCCATGTCCGCCGTAAAGACATAATCCAGGTGAAGGTGCGGGTCCACATAGGGCGGTATCACAAGGTTTCCGCCGATATCCACGGTTTCGCATTCCTCCGGAATCTGTTCCGCTATCCTTTTAATCACGCCGTTTTCTGTCAGAATAGATACCAGTTCTTTTTTTCCTTTTAATTTCACGTTTACGAATTTCTTCATCTTCATTTCCCCCTTAGCGCCTTTGCTGATGTTATCTGTTTCTTTGAGCAAAGAATAGCATTTGCCCAAAGGAAGGTCAATGAAAGGAAGAATTACCGTTATCTTTTTAGCTCTGTACAACAAAAACAGCAATCCGGTTTGTCCCCAAGAGACAAATCAAGGGCTGCCGCAGAACCCCTTGTACCTGCGTCACAGCCCTTTTCTTCTCATCCGGATTTTTTAGAACATGCCTCCTAAGTTTCCCATTCCTCCGGTGATTTTCGCCATGGAATTAGAGGAAACCTCTTCTAACTGACGGAGCGCCTCGTTGGTGGCTGCCATGATTAAATCCTCTAACATCTCAATATCCTCCGGGTCAACCACTTCCTCGGATAATTTCACCTTTGTGATTTCCTTTTTGCCGGAAATGGTTACTTCCACTGCACCGCCCCCGGCGGTAGCCGTAATCTCTTTTTCCTCTAATTCTTTCTGTGCCTCTTCCATCTGACGCTGCATTTTCTGTGCCTGCTTCATCAGATTATTCATATTTCCCGGCATACCGCCCGGAAAACCGCCTCTCTTTGCCATGTCAATCCTCCTACTAAAATTCTTCTTCCTCAATATCAAAATTGATAAGCTGGCGCAAATCCGGGTAAATTTCTCCGCTCGGCTGCCCAGTATCATTTAATTTTACCAGAAGTTCCACCTCTTTGCCAAGTCTTTCTGCAATAATTGCCTTAAACTCCTCCTGGCAGTTAGAACGGTTCTCGCTGATATAGCTGTAGGCATTTTCATCATCGTACACCAGAAGCAGACTGTCCCCCGGTCCCAAAGAAGGCCGCGCCTTCTTTAAAAAATTTTTGGTAATGCCTGTCATCTGGGAGAGAATACCGCTCCAACTGCTCACAATCTGTTTGATATCCTCCGGTATCGCTTTAGGGATTTCCGCTTTCGGCATTTCCCCCACCGGCTGTTCCGGCTGCGCACTGTTTACTCCGCCCTGCCTGGCAGAACCTCCCGGCGCCATCACAACGCCTTTTTCTAATTTTTTCTCCAGGCTGTCCACCCGGTCAATGAGGGAAGTATAATCCTTCTCCATCTCCGGTTTACAGAGTTTTATCACCGCTATCTCAATTAAGATACGTTTCTGTCCGGCATATTTTATCTGACTGCCCAGTTCGGAAAAAATACGGATATAGCGCATCAATATGTC
>JAGAIK010000191.1 GCA_017626625.1 Roseburia sp. | reverse complement strand
TTGGACGGCTTTGGTGTTTTGGTTATGGTGGGGGTGGGAATGGGTGGTGCCGTCGGGGTGGGTGTGGGTATGAGTGGTGGTGTCTGCATGGGTATGGGGGGTGTCATCTGCATGAGTATGGGTATGAGTATGAGTGGTATCGTCTGCATGAGTATGGGGGGTGTTTGGCATGGTGGTCTCCTGTGTGGGTGATGGTTTTGGGGTTCGTTTTCCCTAAATTTGGGGGATGGGGTTACTGGTATGTTGTAGTCCGCAGTGCAGGGGGCAAAACCTGGGGGGTTTTGCCCCCTCACGGGCATTCGCCCTATGAAAAAAGAAAAGGAAAGTACTGCTTACATGCGAGCATGACGCAGTTCTTTCCTTTTCTTTTTTCGCACTGCTCATTGCTTTCGTGGAAATTATACCACACCCTCATGAATTTACAATTATTTTTTGCGTCAGCTTTCGTGACAGGGAACAGGGGAGAGGTTATAATGGAAAGAGAAGTGGAAGGCGTATTAAGGAAAAGACAGTTTACAGAAGAATGGAGGACTGGAATGAATGGCGAACAAAAGGAAAACTTTGCCGAAGGAGCTGGAAAGACGAACGGGGGAGGAGGGCTTAGAAGAATTACAAAAGTTAATGACGAAGTGTATGCCGGATGCGGTAGACCACAGTAGTTATAAATGCAATATTTTTGGACGGGATGGGATGACGGAGGAGTTTGCACGCTGGCTGTTGGAATACGGGACAGATATTAACTATCCGGATGATTTTGGATATACACCGCTGCACCATCAGGCGATGAACCGGAAGGGGGCAGAGCAGGTGGAGCTGTATTTGAGACTGGGGGCGGATATTCACAGGCAGTCTCATTTGAACGGAGGTCCCCTTCATGGAGCTGCGGACCATGGGTGTACGGAAAATGTGAGAATTTTGCTGGAACACGGTGCAGATGTAAATGCAAAGGACCATTGGGGAAACACACCGCTGGAGTTTGCACTGGGACGCTGCCGGGGAGCGGACATTGTGGAAAAGATAGAGGCGGTACAGCTTTTAGCGGACGCAGGGGCGGCTGTTACGGAAAAGGTAAAGCAGCATGTAACACGGATTGGCGAAGATATTGAATTTCGACGGAATGATATTTCAGAGGAACGGATGCAGAAGGTGGATGCGGCATTAGAACGGCTGTATCTGCTGTTTGATGTTCCGCCGGTTCCGAGACGACGCATTCATGATGGCATATCTCCCATCATTGTCACGGCAAACACCTGGACAGAGCAATATCAGGAATTATGGGATTATCTGGTACCGGGCAGCGGCGCCTGCAAAACAGTACAGGGGGAGGTAATCCGTATCAACGGAAGAGTTTCTTATGAAATTTTAGATAATGGCGGAATGAACTGGGATAAGGATTTTCGGGCAATGCTGACGGCGTTGGGGCAGCACCTGGCATCCCATAATGCGCTTTCGGAAGAAGAACTGGAAGAGATACAACGGCTGATTTCAACCTTAAAGAGCGGCGGTGGGTGGGAGGAGGAGCTGAACCGCCTGTGTGAGCTGAGTGTGGAGTGGGTTTTAAAGAATCCCAATCCCGTTCCTTTGGGAGAAACCGCCTATCGCCGATAGATGTATCAGTGGAAAACCGGGAAATATGAGAAATTGTGTCTTGTATTTCGGCTGGAAACTTTATATAATAGACTGCAGAAATGAGCATAATAAGGAAAGAAGCGAATAAGACCGAAGAGGGTATATCAGAAGCGATATATCCTCTTCGCGCATTTGTGGAAAAATCTGTCATGGTAATGCAGGAAAGCGGTTTTTGACGGCTGCGGAAAAGAGGAAAAGATGAATTTAATGGATATTATCGGTCCGGTGATGGTGGGACCATCAAGCTCCCATACGGCAGGGGCGGCAAAAATCGGGAGAGTCAGCAGAAAGTTGCTGGGAGAAAAGATTATTAAGGCGCAGATTTATTTTCACGGTTCTTTTGCTGCCACCGGAAGGGGACATGGCACGGATAAGGCACTGATAGCGGGGCTTCTCGGAATGCAGGTGGATGACCCTAAAATCCCGGAAAGCTTTTCTATTGCAGAGCAGGAGGGAATGGAATTTTCCATTGAGGGAGCGGATTTAGGGGACGTGCATCCAAACTCCGTCAAGATGAATTTAACCGGGGAGAGCGGCAGAACCTTAGAGGTGGTGGCAGCTTCCATCGGCGGCGGAAGTATTACCATCTGTGAATTAGACGGGCTGACTGCAAATTTCAGCGGGGACTACCCGACGCTGATTGTCCATAACTTAGACCAGCCGGGACACGTGACGGAGGTAACTTCCATGCTGGCGCACAAATCCGTGAATATTGCCACCATGCAGCTATACCGTGCCAGCCGGGGCGGCAATGCGGTCATGGTCATTGAGTGCGACCAGGAGGTGCCTATGGAATCTATTGCATGGTTAGAGCACTTAGAGGGCATTATAAAAGTAACCTATCTTAGCCTGGCGGAGCCGGAAAATTAGGGGCAGATGCTTAGGAAAAATATAACTGGGACAATAGGCAGGAACGAAGAAAACAGAGGTTTCGTATGTATAAATCATTAGAAGAATTATGTGAACTTGAAAAGGAACAGGGAAAACCCTTCTGGAAACTGGTACAGGAGGACGATTGCCGGGAACGGGGCATTTCAGAGGAACAGGGATATGAGCAGATGCGGGGAATGTATCTTGCCATGAAATCTGCCGATGAAAATTATGATGCAAAATTAAAATCCGCCAGCGGTTTGGTGGGGACCGAGGGGGAAAAAATGAAAACCGCCAGGGAACAGGGAAAACTCCTCTGTGGGGATTTTATCGGCAAAGTGATGGAAAAGGCATTAAAAACCAGTGAGTCCAATGCCTGTATGAAACGGATTGTGGCGGCGCCCACGGCAGGCTCCTGCGGCGTGGTTCCGGCTGTATTTTTAAGTTTGCAGGAGGAAAAGGCGTATCCGGAGGAGAAAATGGTGGAAGCTCTTTATGTGGCGGCGGGCATCGGAGGAGTGATTGCGAGCCGGGCTTTCTTAGCGGGAGCAGCGGGAGGTTGTCAGGCGGAAATCGGTTCTGCCTCCGCCATGGCGGCGGGAGGCGTGGTTTACCTGTTGGGAGGAAATGCAGAAGAGATTGCCAATGCGGCGGCGTTAGCCCTTAAAAACCTGCTGGGGCTTGCCTGTGACCCGGTAGGAGGCTTAGTTGAGGTGCCCTGTGTAAAACGGAATGTTATGGGAGCGGTGAATGCGCTGACCTCAGCGGATTTGACCATGGCGGGAATACTTAGCAGAATCCCGCCGGACGAGGTGATTGACGCTATGCGCAGTATCGGAAGAAGCATGTCGGAGGATATCCGGGAGACGGGAAAGGGAGGCCTTGCCGGAACGCCTACGGGAGTTGCAATTCGGGAGAGGATGGCAACTTTGACAGAGCAATAGGATGCTCAAATCAGGATTAGGAAAAAGCCGTATTTATCATGTGGCAAATGTGATAAATACGGCTTTTTTTGAAATTTATTTGTTAGAACGTCTCCAGATATTCATTTTTTCCGCCTCCTGAATCAGCTCGTCACGGAAATCAGGATGTGCAATGGAAATCAGCGCTTCGGCTCTCTGCCATGCAGACAATCCCTTTAAGTTTACCTTACCATATTCTGTCACCACATAATGGGTGTTAGCACGGGTGTCGGTAACAATGGAACCCGGATTTAAGGTAGGCATGATTCTGGATTTTAACTGTCCGTCCTTCGTCTTAAAGGTGGAGGAGAAGCATACAAAACTCTTGCCGCCTTTGGAGAGATAAGCACCCAGTACGAAATCTAACTGTCCGCCTGCTCCGCTGATTTGCTTTAAGCCTGCGGATTCGGCGTTAATCTGACCGAAGAGGTCAATGTCCACCGCATTGTTGATGGAAATAAAGTTATCAATGGCGGAAATGGAGCGGATATCATTGGTGTACTCCACCGGAGCGCTCATCAGTTCCGGATTTTCGTCCATATAATCATACATTTTCTTTGTGCCTGCGCCGAAGGCATATGCCTGGCGGTAACGGTCGATATTTTTCTTGGAACCGTTGATTTTTCCGGCTCTTGCGATATCCACGAAAGCATCGACGTACATTTCTGTGTGAACACCCAAATCCTTTAAGTCGGATTCTGCAATGAGGGAACCCACAGCGTTGGGCATACCGCCGATACCAAGCTGTAAGCAGGCGCCGTTTGGAATCTCATCTACAATCAGTTTTGCAACGGCTTTATCCACGTCTGTGGCAGGACCGCCTGCACCAAGCTCGCCGATAGGCGGATTTTCTCCTTCTACGATATAGGTAACATCAGAGATATGTACGCCGCACTCCGTACCGCCGAGACAGCGGGGCATATTTTCATTGACCTCCACAATAATGTGTTTTGCGGTCTGGCACATAGCGCCTAAATGGGAGGCATTTGG
>JAGAIK010000190.1 GCA_017626625.1 Roseburia sp. | reverse complement strand
CTTTCTCTTCCTCTTTCTCTTTCTGATTCATCAGCAAATCCAGAAAAGATACTCCCTCGTAGGGGTCATTCATGTAAACACTGTTCCACAAACGCAGATGCGGATTCTCAATCAGGAGCTTTACAGTGTTCTGTTTCGTATAATGCCTTGGAATCATATTCTTTTTGCGGTCTGCATCCGGTGAGTATCTGCATTCCTCCTTGATTCGCAATACATTCCCATAGATAAGGAATAAATACATCAAAATTTGTCCCCGCCTAACTGCATTGAGGCTTAAGAAATCCTGTTTCTCCATCAAATTGGAAAAAGCATGAAACCCCTCTTCTCCATCCCAAAGCCGGATATGGGAAAAAGCCCGGTACAAAATACCCGACTCTGGCTCGTCCTCAATCTCCTTTAAAAATCCTGCCATCTCATAACATGCCCTCTGCATGTAACAACGGTCCGGATAATACAGCAGGCAATTTTCCATATATCTTTTAAATTCCGCTGTCCCGTTCTCATCATCCCCTGTTTCTCCTGCCTTTTTCTCTTCGATATTCCGAAGACAGGCGCTTTTTATAACCACCAGCTGGGAATCCGTCTGTGCATCCGGTCCCTTCCGGCACTGAATTTCTTCCAGCTTCTTCACCGCCATCTCATAGTTTTCCCGCGCCACCTCATGTTTCCCCTGTTTCTTCGCCTCTTCCCCTTTCAACATATAATACTGTGCCAGAAAACCGATTGCCTCTATATTTCTCTCTTCTTCCGTAAGAACCTTGTCAAACATGACTTTCGCTTTTTCCAGTTCCTTCGTCCAAAGATAGCACTCTCCCAGATTGTTCCGCACCTTCATTTTCTCAAAAGTAAGCCAGTCCGAAGGCACATCCCATTTTTCCAGTTCCTCCGGCGTTGCCGTCCTGGCAATCCCAAAGAGTCTCTCATATTGTTCTCTGGCAGCCACATACTGTTCCGTCTTCATCAGGCACCAGCCCAAATCAATTTTTGCAAGGCGGTCATTCTCGCAGATGCTCAATATCTCCTGCAGAATCTTCTTTGCCTGCTGAAATTTTTTCAGTTCCATCAGGCATTTTGCCATGCAGTAATACGCTTTTAAGCCAATTGTACCTACATTGATATAAGGGGAATTTTTATAAAGCCTTTTAAATATCTTAAGCGCCCCTTCCGGGTCTTTTTTCAATAGCAGGGCATTGCCCATTAACAGTTGGATTTCCCTGTCCCGCTCTCCCCTCTCTGTAAACTGCCTGAATTCTTCTTCCTTCTCAAAGACCACCTTTTTTTCTGCCTCGTTTTTCTTTAATACACATTTCCAGTAATCAATTTCTGCAAAACGGTTTCCGTTCTCTTTCAACGGTTCAAATTCCTCTATGGCTCTCTCATACTCCCCCTTTTTCCGGTAGCATACGCCAAGATTGTTTCTGGCATCAATATTGTCGGGGTCCATCTTTCTTACCGCTTGACACAGTCCCCTGGCATTTTCATAGTCTCTCTCCTTCCGGTATACAATCGCCAACTGCACCAATGCCTGCACCAGATAGGAGCGGTACATCCATTCGGCTCCCGCTTTGCTGCAAAGCTTTACCCCCTTCCCGGATGCATCTTCCATGGGGTTAAGCCCTTCCTCCTGCTGCAATTTTATTTCCACAGTATCACCCACTTTTTCGCCAATTCGATGTACAATCTCCCAGAAATACCGTTTTGCCTCCCCGAGTTCATACAAATTTTTATGTGCTCTTCCGATATTCACCACCACATCCAGCCAAATCTGTGTTCTTTCCCTGTCAAGCTCCTCCGTGTTCTCCTCAATCCACTGTCTGATTTTCTTAAGCTCATGGATAGCAATATAGTAGTTACTCCTTTTTTCACAATGTCCCAGATTGCGGAAGTACTTACCAAGACTTAGCTGTATCAGCAAATCCACCGTGTCCCATTTCCGTTCCTTTTGTTCTGCATACCTCCGCAGCAATTCCACCGCTCTCCGGTAGCTTTCTGTGGAATCCTCAAACAATTCATCCTCCCTTTGTCCCTTCCGCAGCAGCAGATTCCCTTTTACCAGGCAATGGAGCTTTTCCAGTTCCGGAACCGGCTCTTTTCCTTCCCAAAGTTCTTTCCATTTTTTGTCCATTTCCTTTACCAGGTCATCATATTTCTCTTTTTTATCCTTCTTTTTTTCCTCTGCTTTTTTCTCAACTCCCTCCTCCTTTTTCTCCGCTTTTTCTTCTTTTTTTCCTTCCAGCCGCATGGCATAGATGTCCTCCGTCGCATTAAAAACACCTTTCAGATATCGCTCCATGCTCAAAACGTCTGTGACCCTCTCCCGATATTCCCCATTTTCATCAAAGTTTCCCGCATTTTCAAAAAAGTTCTGCATAATTTTCTCCTCCTTTGTTTAACTCCTGAATTTTCGCTGCCGCATGTGGTTCGCCAGATATCCGAACACCAGGGATAGAAAAAAGAACCGGATTCCGGCGTCCATATAAGCCCAGACATCACTGCCTGCTACGGTCTGGCGCTCCCCCAGAATACCAAACAATAATGCCTTCCCAACGGTAATCTGTCCCCGGCAGGCAGCCCAGTAGAGCCACGCCATATCCAGCGATACCTCCATGTAATTTACAAAAAGCAGCAATATAGAACGAATGATATTGGCGGAAGGTCTCTGTATGTCTGCCATGACAATCAACGTCATAAGGTAAGATATCGTATCACACATGGCGTAAATGACCAGCGTGGAAAAAATAATTTCAAGATACTTCTCGCAGCCCTTTCCCGCAGCCGCCGAAAATATACCATAGTAAAAAATCGGTAGCACCGCTTTTATCAGCGTCAAACGTTCCACAAAATTTCTCCTCTTTTTCCAGTCGCACCCTCCAAGCAAATCCTTGCACCACATGGACGGTAGAAAAAGCAAGCGGAAGTACATCAGAAGCAAACGGATATATCTCGCCACTGAAAAATATCCCCTCTGCTCATCATACCTTCTAATTTCATTGATATAGCGGCAATGTGCCTCCGTGGATTTCTGATACACAATCCGCCGTTCCTTCCCAATACAGGTTTCAAACTCCCGGTACACCGCCTTTGCACACTTCATATGCTCTTTCCGGGTCTTCTCATCGGAATCGTAAATAAAAAAGTAAATCCGCTCTATTCCGGTCATTTCAAATAACTCCGGGTCCTGCCCTTTCCATTCCATCAGGGCATTTGCGGTTCCTGCCAGCGCAACCCTCATCGCCAGTTCATAGGGAAACTGATATTCCCCTGCGCCAATGATTGGTATTGCGATTCGTTTGATGTCCGGGTACTGTTTTACCAGCTCTACAATCTGGGAATAACAGGATTCCAAAAGCTGCACGCGGGAGCTGGAGCATGTATTCTTCTCTCCGTTTCCGTCATACTTTGCTCCCACCACATGTATGACATGGGCGCAGAGATTATAGCCGAAGGTGAGAACCGCCTGTCCCCGCCGACACAGGATTTGTTTCTCTTCTCCGAGTATCCCCAGCTCCCTGCGAATTTTATCACTGAACTGGTATCTTCTGCCGGATAGCTCATAGATTGCCGCATGAACTGCCCCGTCCACCCCCTGGCTGCTTCCCATCAGTGTTGGATTCGCCGCATTTACAATGGTGTCAATTCCCTCTGCCCTTAGAAGTTTTCTGTCGGCAATATTTCCCTCTCTGATATAAAGCATTTCGCTGATTTTTTTATCCCGTGGAAATTTTACCGCAGCCGCTTCCTGCCGGTTTTCCCTTTTCTTTTGCTTCCTTTTTCTTTTGCTCTTAGCTGACATAGTCTTCTCCTGCGTACTCTATTCTCTTTGCTTCCTGTATTTTTCATTCTAACTATAATTGTATTGTACTATATTTTTCGACAAAAATCAAAGCAAAATCTGATTATCCCTTGAAAATACTGTGTTTGATAGCATTTCAAAAGGGTTAAACCGCCTCATTTTACTACGAATTTACTACACACAAATGAGCCTTGACACGCCGAAAATCCGAGAAATGCAAAGTTATGAATACGGTACGGAAAATCGGAAGGCGAACCTTCCTCCACATGACAACTGAATATTGATCGAGACAATCGGTTCAGTGCCATATGTATTCATCCTGTTCCTATGGCACTTTTGTTTGACTGTGCGGGCACAACAAGCGCATACGCCATCATGGTCTTAAAAAATGTATCAATTAGAGTTGAAAATGGACTGTAAAATCCTCTGTGTCGGCGTTGGAGGTGGATGCCTTTATGATTTCCTATGTGGAGAACTCCGGCCCGTTACAGACGAACAAAAGTTGATTTTTCAACACTTACTATAACGCAAAGCAGGAGTACAGCTTCACGGTGAAATATCCGTGAGATGTACTCCCGTTCTTTTTACGTTTATATCAGGGCATAGACTGTACTCTGTCTCTTTCTCCTGGATGGATAGGATGGATATTCGCAGTAGCAGACATTGTGGGAATGTGCGTAAACTGCCAGCCCTGGCGGTGCTGTGGGAAACCTGTTTGCAGACTTATGGGAAATGGCTTGTCCTTTTCCATAGACTGTGAATAGGTTTTCCATCGGCACAAGCGGCAGTTTTCCACATTTCCATGACGCAATCTTTTGTCTGGAGGTGAAGCAGCGAGGATTTAGTTGGGCATTTAGAGGCTCGGATGTTGCCCGTTGTTTTCAATATTAGCAAGGTATCGGGGTGAGATATACATTTCATTACTCACCACATTCCGGGATTCTTTATACCCCTTCCTCGCATTTTTGATTGCTTCCCCATAAGGGCTAAAATCAATTTTCTGTACTGGTCTCTTTGCCATATCCATTCACCCAGTTACATTTTACTGTTCCATTTTTCTTCTGGATATGTCTACACAGTACCTATTATGAACCAAAATAATTCATATTTTTAAGGTTCAACGAGCATCTACTGGAAAATATAATAAAATTTTTTTCTTAACTGCTCTAAAAACAACTCTGCCGCAGAAGAAAACACCTGATATTTCTTCCAGATGATATTCAGTCCTGAATCAAGCCGAGGCTCCAGCCGTCTGAAACAAAGGCTGCTGTTTTCGGATGTATTGGCTATCTTATCAATCGTTACGGCATAGCCGATTCCTGCGTCAACCATAATTGCGGCATTATAAACAAGATTGAAAGTCGTCACAATATCCAATCTGTCGAAATCTTCCCCGAACCATTCGGCAAATTCATTTTTTGACCGTTCTTCGGAAATTGCCTGACGGGAACAGATCAGCGGAACACCCAGTAAATCCTCTTTTCGGATTGTCTCTTTGGCAGCCAGCGGGCTGTCCTTTCGCATGACAACGCCCCATGTATCTCTGGCGGGGATGTTGATATAATCGTACTTTGAAATATCCGCCGGTTGAATTAAGATTCCAAAATCCAACAACCCCTTGTCCAGACGCTCTGTTACATCAGTGGAATTTCCGCTGTATAAATGATAATGGATTCCAGGATAGCTTTCCCGCAGCTCTTTGGCAACCTGCGCCACCAGCTTAATTGCATCCGTTTCACCGCCGCCGATGTAAATATCGCCGCCGACCATGCTCTCCATAGAATTAAATTCCGCCTCGGTCTTATCAACCATTGAAACGATTTCTTCCGCGCGT
>JAGAIK010000189.1 GCA_017626625.1 Roseburia sp. | reverse complement strand
GGATTTTCTGGGCCGATGTCTCGGCGTCTTTCTCGACATGCCTTTTTTTGCGGAGCGCAGAGTGATACTGGTGGGGGACAGCGGATTTTTTAAGAGCTCCTGCGAGGATTTGGCGGAATATTTACCGCAGATAGCTCCTGCCGTCTGCTTTCTGTTTGTGGAGGAAGAGGTGGATAAGCGCTCAAAGATGTATAAAGCGGTGAAAAAGTCAGGGAGCGTGGTGGAATTTTCCTCCCAGAGCGAGGAGCTTCTGACCCGCTGGATTGTTTCCCGTCTGAAAAAAGAAGGGAAAAAAATTACCGGTTCCGTGCTGCAGCTTTTTTTGAGCAAGACAGGGACGGATATGGGAAATATTGACAGGGAGCTTGAAAAATTAGTTTGCTACGCCTTAGACCGGGATGTGATTACGGCGGAGGACGTGGAGGCGGTGGTGACGGAGCAGACCACCAACAAGATTTTTGAGATGGTCAACGCCATTGCGGAGCACAACCAGAGAAAGGCGCTGGATTTATACTATGATTTGCTGACCTTAAAGGAGCCGCCCATGCGGATTATGTTTCTCATTACCAGGCAGTTTCAGATTCTTCTCAACATCCGGGATATGTCGGCGCGGGGGCTTGACAATGCCACCATGGCAAAAGTGGCAGGCGTGCCTCCCTTTGCCGTGAAACGGAATGTAAGCCAAGCGAAGGGCTTTACCATGCAGCAGTTGAAACAGGCGCTGCGGGACGGGGCAGAGTTTGAAGAGGCAGTGAAAACGGGGCAGATGAATGACCAGATGGCAGTGGAGCTTTTTATTATGAAGTACAGCCGGAAACAGGAGAGAACCGTATGATTACAATTAAAGAGATGGCAAATATGCTGGGGCTCAGCACCACAACGGTATCTAATGTGATACACGGCAAGACCACGGAGGTTTCCCGGGAGACGATAGAAAAGGTAAATAAGCTGTTGGAGGAATATGAGTATGTTCCCAACATCAGTGCGCGGAATTTAGCCTCAAATGAGTCAAAAATTGTGGGTGTGGGCCTTGTGTCTAAGGAGAATAACGACAATTACTTAAAGGACGCTTTTATTTCGGAGCTGGTGGGGGCGATGGAACGGGAATTGAAAAAAGACGGTTACGCCCTGATGATGTATTTTTCCGAGACGGCTCAGGAGTTAATCCGGACGGTGCTGTCCTGGAATGTGGACGGCATGATACTGGTGGGTATGGGGAAAGAGGACTGTGAGCTGGTACAGAAGCGTTACAAAAAACCACAGGTGTTTGTGGACAGTTATCCGGGAGATGTGGAAATGGCGGGTATCAGTATCGGGTTAGACGACAGGCAGGGAGGGTATCTCATGGGAAAATACCTGTCAGAGCAGGGACATCGGGATGTCCTTTTTCTGGCGGATAACTTTTATGGTGTGGATTATGAGAGATACTGCGGCTTTTCTGCGGCGATGGCGGAGGCGGGCTGCCCGGTGGACCAGAGGAATTTCTTTAAACTGGGGGCTGGTGAGGAAGAGTTAGAAAAGAGTCTGGCGGAATTGTACCGTATTTGTACAGGGTATACGGCATTGTTTGCGGCGTCTGATTATTATGCGCTGCGGATTATGAATTATCTGCGGGAAAAGGGAATGAAGGTGCCGCGGGATATATCGGTGGCAGGGTTTGATGATAATATTTATTCCCAGATGAGTTATCCGGCGATTACTACGGTTCATCAGAGTGCTACGGAGAAGGGGGAGACTGCGGTGAGGTATCTGATGAGGCTGAAGCAGGGGGAGATGATTAAGGAAAACAGGGTTGTGCTTCCGGTGAGGCTGGTGGTGAGGGAGACGGTGAAGAGGATAGGGGAATGAAATATGAGGAAAAGAGAGAAGAAATCTGCGGGGGCGGGTTTCTTTTTTTGTGGGGGCGGATTCGGGTGTCAAAAGGGGGCGGTTAGTAAGGGTATGAGGCAGACGGCACAAAGCGGGCTCTGTTTTTGTTCCGATGTCCAGAGATAAGATGTTTTTTCGAGGAAATGATATATTTATAAATGATGAAAGGCGGCAAAAATGAAACTTTGCCGTCAATTTTGTGTAATCAGAATGGTGTCGCACTGTTTCTAGCAAGTAAAGAAAGCTGCTCTGCGATAATATTCATGATTTCATCAAGGCTTTCTTTTCTTCCACCTTTCAGCCAAGTGGTTAATATACTTATCGTAAATCCAGTGCGGATTGCCATGAAATAATTACTATGCTCGATATTCAGACCATTGAGCTTGCCATATTTTTGTTGTAGCGCATCGGCATTTTTCATGTGACACGCATAAATAATATCCTGCCTGTTGATTTTGACAAGCAGTTCCAATATATCACTATGCTCCATCCAATAGCGGAAATAGTGGCGGGCAAGTCCAAACTCGCTTGAAAACATATCTGGTGTGGCGTTTCCCAAGACATTTTTAAAACAGGTATCGCATTTCCAGTATAAAATATCGGATATATTATCAAAAGCCCTGTAAAAGGTTGTTCTGGCAATACCAGAAACAGCTTGCAAATCAGTGATTGTGATTTCAGAAAAATGCTTCTTTTTCATACATTCAATAAGTCCTTGATAGAGAAGCTCTGCTGATTGTTTCGCTCTTTTATCTTCAGATATATGGTACATAATTGTCTCCGTTCCGCTACAACTTTCCAAGTGGGTGTAGCACTTGTTCCGCTACTATTGTATCATAAAATTTTATGCGCTACAATCATATCGAAAAATAAATTTGGAGGTTTGAAATGAAGCAGAAGACAACGGTTCTTTATGACAAAAACGAGAATGAAATGACTGTTCCTGTCCGCAAAGCATTATCTGTCAACGCTCCGAGTGCAAGATATACAGGATATAAGCCAGAAACGGTGACGGAACGGGCACAGAACTTCCAAAAGGAGGATTAAGCAATGGAAACGATAATAAATGGATGGCTTTCTATTTGGCTTTATGTGATGGTTGCTATCGGAGCGTATTTGTCATGGCTTATCTATAAAAACCGTAAAAACTGGACTACGCTAAATATTCTTTGTACATTGGCGGTTGTTGTGTTGGTACTCCATGTGATAGAGGAATGGGTACTGCCGGGAGGACTTCATTATTCTTATAATATCGACCACGGTTCATCTATACTTAGCTGTTACCCGATGAACAGACTGACGGATATGATAACAAATTTTGGCGGCGTTTTGCTCGGCTGTATCGTGCTGAAATTCTGGGGATTCCGCAAGCCTGCGGGCATTTCCATTATGCTGTTTTCAGCATTTGAAGTAGTGATACATATCGTGATTGGCATAAACTCCATGAGGACATTCGGCATATATGGGCAGAATATCGTATACTCGCCGGGGCTTATTACATCCTTGTTCGGTTTCCTGCCAATATGTATCGCACTTGCTATTTATCTGCTAAAAAAGGAAAACCGCCCTAAGATAAAACAGTGGATTATGGCTATTATAGCAATGTTTGGCTTTTGCTTTTTACTCATCAACTTGCCAGAAATGGTTTTAGGCGATGAAAAAAGTCCTTATGCTTTTACAGACCGTGGATATTATGAACAATTTTCGGAGAAATATGAAGCAGATAATGATATGATTTATTGACGGACAATAATGAATAAAGCACGCTGAATAAAAAAACGATGTTCGGCGGGCTTTGTGCCGTCTACCCATATCGGTTACAGAGCGCCCCTTTTGGCACCCGAATCCTTAGGGGTATTGGCAAGGGTGGACGTTGTGGAGGAGAGAGGGGACGTAAATGGTTTAAGGGGCTGGCTAGGAGGGGGGATATTGGTTAGAGGTTTGTGAGGGATTTTGAGATATGATGAAATGGGGGAGGTAAATTTTAAGGAAAAATGGCTTGACGGATGAGGGGGAAAGGGTGTATATATTATATTACATAAAAACTTATGCGCATAAGGTTGTAAAAGAAGTAACAAAATAGGTGAAATTTAGGAAGAAATGTAGAAAATGAATAAGAATTTTTCGTGTGAGAGAAGGAGGAAAATGTGATGAAGCGTGCATGGTGGAAGGAAGCGGTGGTGTATCAGATTTATCCGCGGAGTTTTATGGACAGTAATGGAGATGGTGTGGGGGATATTAAGGGGATTACCGGAAGGCTGGATTATCTGAAGGAATTGGGGATTGATGTTATCTGGCTTTCTCCGGTGTATCAGTCGCCGAATGATGATAATGGGTATGACATCAGTGATTATCAGGCGATTATGACGGAGTTCGGGACGATGGAGGATTTTGATGAGATGCTCCGGGAGGCACATGAGCGGGGAATTAAGATTATGATGGATTTGGTGGTAAACCATACGTCGGATGAGCACCGCTGGTTTGTGGAGAGCCGAAAGAGTAAAGATAACCCATACAGGGATTATTATATCTGGCGAGAAGGAAAAGGGGAGAAGATGCCGCCGAATAACTGGGGTTCCTGTTTTTCTGGCTCGGCGTGGCAGTATGATGAGGCAACGGATATGTATTATCTCCACCTGTTTTCTAAGAAACAGCCGGATTTGAACTGGGATAATGAGAAGGTGCGGGAGGAAGTATTTTCCATGATGGACTGGTGGTGCCGGAAGGGAATTGACGGTTTCCGCATGGACGTTATCAGTATGATTTCTAAGACAAAAGAACTGCCGGACGGTCCGGTGGCTCCGGGAAATCTTTACGGAGATTTTGGACCATACTGCATTCACGGACCGAATGTGCACCGCTATTTAAAAGAAATGAATGAGAAGGTGCTGTCCCATTATGATTTAATAACAGTAGGAGAGACTTCCGGAGTTACAGTAGAAGATGCAAAACGCTACGCCGGAGAGGCGGAGCATGAGCTGAATATGGTATTTCAGTTTGAGCATATGGATATCGGAAATAACGGGACAAAATGGAACAGAAATCCGGTGCCCCTGGTGGAATTTAAGAAAGTAATGTCTAAATGGCAGACCGAACTGGAAGGAAAAGCATGGAACAGTCTCTATCTTGAGAACCACGACCAGCCCCGTTCCGTATCCCGCTTCGGAAACGACAGCGAAGAATACCGGGAACGCTCCGCAAAAATGCTCGCCACCTGTCTCCATATGATGCAGGGAACCCCTTATGTTTACCAGGGAGAAGAACTTGGCATGACCAATTATCCCTTTACAGACATCAGCCAATTCCAGGACATTGAAAACCTCAATGCCTACCACGAACTGGTGGAAGTTTCCGGCACCAGGGAGCGTGAAGAACTGATTTCCTGCTTCCAGTACAAGAGCCGCGACAATGCCAGAACCCCCATGCAGTGGGACGACACCCCCCACGCAGGCTTCACAGAAGGAAAACCGTGGCTTGCCGTAAATCCCAACTATAAGGAAATTAATGCCAAAGCAGAAATGGCAAATCCAGATTCCGTATTCCATTATTATAAGAAGCTCATAGCACTCCGTAAAAAATACGATATTATCGTGTACGGCTCCTATGAATTGCTACTGCCAGAAGACGAGAACCTGTATGTATATACAAGAAGCTTAGCAACAGAGAAACTTTTAGTAATATGTAATTTTACCAAAGAAAACAGGGCAATCGAACTTCCACAGCAATTTGCGAAAGCAGACGGGAAAGTACTTATTTCCAATTATGGAAGAGAAACCGGCGAAATTCAGAGCCTAAACCCCTACGAAGCCTTGGTTTTATACTATAAAAATTGATTTAGGCGCCCTGAAAAGACCCTTTATCCTTAATTATAGCTGCTTTGTTTTATACTATAAAAATTGATTCAGGTGCCCTAAAAAAACCGTTTTCCTTGATGATAGCTTCTTGATTTATACTATAAAGATTAATTTGGGTGCTCAAAAAAGACCGTTTTTCCTTGATGATAGCTGCTTTGTTTTATACTATAAAAATTGATGTAGGTGCTTTAAAAAGACCATTTATTATTAATTATAGCTGTTTGTTTTATACTATAAAGATTAATTTGGGCACTCAAAAGGGGTGTCGTCGATAACTGATATTGGCAGATTGCACATGGCAGGCTCTGTTTTTGTGACTATGGGAAGAGATTAGATGTTCTTAGAAATCTGCCCGATTCCCAGTAACGCCCAGCCACGGACGGCTGGGCGAGGTTCGACGGTGCCATGGACGGCGCCTTCGGACCGTTTACGTCCTTCTTC
>JAGAIK010000188.1 GCA_017626625.1 Roseburia sp. | reverse complement strand
TGTATTTTGCCGGTGCGGCAGTTTTTTTCTGTTAATCGTTATGAACTTTCCCAGTCTGTTATAAATGCTTCCTACCCCAGTGTGTGACACATTCACTGTACTTACTAATAATCAAAGATACTTTGTATCGCATCTGTGATATCGATAATATCAGAATAATGAAGGCGGCTTACTTTTTTATAACCTCTGTATCGTAAGTCAATCAGGCTCATCTGTTCACACAATACAGTACCTTCTACTTCGTCCGTTTTAATATCAATATGCAGTGGGTCCCGGAACGCATTCTCGACAATCGGGCACAAAACCGCTTGTTCTGCAGCATTAAAAAAGTTTTTGCTGACAACTAAATAGCAGCCTTTCATCTTCTCAACAGCTAGGATATCTCCTTGCTCAACCGCCATGTTTTACCACCTCTCGCGTCCAACCGGTTCTCCCCAGTCAAATTCCTCATATGGTCCCAGCTTTCCGCCAAATTCTTTTGCTCTTTCTTCCAGAGTGCGGTGTTTCCGGGTTTTCTTTAAGACGATTGCCCCATCTACCAATTCAATATCAAGATAATCATTGGTTTGGATATCCGCCAACGCCAACAGCTCCTTTGAAAGCCTGATACCCTGACTATTTCCCCATGCTTTCACCTGTGCAACCATACTTATCGCCTCCTTGTATATACATAAGTATATACTTTTCAAGCCATTTTTGTCAACACTAGCCCGCCGGATTTTTCGTTACTGCTTAGCTTGCACTCACCACGCCGCTTTCACAGTCCAAATCCACATAAGCGCTGGATTTTAATACCGCTAGGGCATTTTTAGCCCCAATCAGCACGGGAATGTCAAGGCTTAAGCCCGCTATCGCCGCATGACAGCTCTCGCTGTCCGCCTCCACAATCAGACCGGACGCCTGGCGCATCTGCTCCATCATATGGTTGTTGGTGTCGGAGGCAACAATAATATCTCCCACCTTAAAATTCGCCAAATCTTCTTCCGTGCGGCAGACACAGAGGTTAGCGGAAATCTTCTTCTGATTTAAGCCTCGTCCCCTGACTAAAATATGTCCCGCCACCTGAACCTTAATCATATTCGTAGTGCCTGAAATGCCAAGAGGTACGCCTGCGGTAATCACCACCACATCGCCGCTCTCAATGAACCCGGCTTCCTCCGCCGCATCCACCGCATAATCAAACAACTCCTCCGCCTGAGTCTTTTCCTCAATCAGAAGTGGGATTACCCCCCAGGATAACGCCAACTGACGGTATACCTTATCCGTCAGGCAGGCTCCCACAATGGGGCAGTCCGGACGGTATTTTGACACCATACGGGCGGTACGTCCCGATTTGCTGACGGTGATAATCGCCGCCGCATTCAAATCACCTGCCATCGTACAGGTGGCATGGGAAATGGCATTGGTCACATCAGGATTACACATGGTTTTGCGCTGTTTAAAACGCTGTACATAGTTGATATCCTGCTCCGTGCGGACAGCAATGCGCACCATGGTTTTTAACGCCTCAATGGGGTACATGCCGGCAGCCGTCTCACCGGAAAGCATAATCGCGCTGGTTCCGTCATAGATGGCATTGGCAACGTCCGTCGCCTCCGCTCTGGTAGGTCTTGGGTGCTTCATCATGGAATCTAACATCTGTGTTGCAGTGATAACCTTTTTTCCTGCCTCGCAGACCTTCTTAATTATCATTTTCTGGATGACCGGAACGTCCTCTAAGGGAATCTCCACGCCCATGTCACCTCTGGCTACCATAATACCGTCGGAAACCCGGATAATCTCATCGATATTCTGTACGCCCTGCATGTTCTCGATTTTGGAAATGATATTAATATCCTCTCCGCCTTTTTCCTCTAAAATCTTACGGATGGCTAAGACATCATCTGCCGTGCGGACAAAGGATGCCGCAATGAAATCGTAATCATTTTCCACTGCAAATACAATATCGCTGTAGTCCTTTTCGCTGATATAAGGCATAGACAGCTCCACATTGGGTACATTCACACCCTTTTTATTGGAAACCACGCCGCCGTTGATGACACGGCAGACAATGTCCATGGGCTTTTCCCCATTTTTCTGCGCCTTTGCTCCGGCTGCAGGCTTAATCTCCGCCACCTCCATCTCAATCAGTCCGTCATCAATGAGAATACGGCTGCCGACCTTCACATCCTGTGGCAAGTCCTTGTAAGTAATTGAGACACGGGTAACATCTCCCTTTACCACCTCCGTGGTGAGAGTAAACATCTGTCCGTCCTTTAATTCCACCTTGCCCTCCGCAAACTCCATCAG
Organism: Roseburia sp.; assembly: GCA_017626625.1. Taxonomy (GTDB): domain Bacteria; phylum Bacillota; class Clostridia; order Lachnospirales; family Lachnospiraceae; genus Roseburia. The sequence continues at coordinate 4,280 of JAGAIK010000188.1, read as the reverse complement.
GCGGATTTCCGGTCCCTTGGTATCTAACAGAGCCGCCACCGGACGCTTCATTTCCTCCCGAAGCCTGCGCAGCATAACAAGCCGTCCCATCTGTTCTTCGTGAGAGCCGTGGGAAAAATTGAATCGTGCCACATCCATGCCTTCCTCAATCAGTCTGCGCATTACGCTCTCGTTATCTGTTGCAGGTCCTAAAGTACAAACAATTTTCGTCTTTCTAAACATGCTTTCCATCCTTTTTTGTTTTTCTATAAGATAAATTTATTTTGTTATCATGGTTCCCGGTCCGCCGCTTACATAGGTGCCGTCTTTGTTCAGTTTTGTAATCAGCACGGATTTGATGGCGGAATCTCCGATAAAATCAATGGCAGCCTGGATTTTCGGCAGCATATCGTTTTCTCCGAACTGCCCCTCTTCGATATATTCCTTTGCTTCTGCAACAGTCATGGCTGTCAGCGGCTTTTCATTTTCCGTGCCGTAGTTTAAACACACATTGTCCACACTGGTCAAAATAACAAGCATATCGGCGTCTAAAAGCTCCGCTAATTTTCCTGCTGCAAGGTCTTTCTCAATGACTGCGCTGGCGCCCTTTAAATTGTTATCCTGGGCTAACACCGGAATACCGCCGCCGCCGCAGGCAACTACCACCTGATCGGCATCGCACAGCGCCCGGATGGCGTCGATTTCCACAATATCTACCGGCTTTGGAGCCGCCACGATACGGCGAAAGCCCTCTTCCACCTTCACCACATGGTTTCCTTTTTTCTCCTCTGCCTCTGCTTCTTCCTCGTTCATAACACGTCCGATGATTTTGCTTGGTTTATAGAATGCCTCGTCATACGGGTCTACCACTACCTGGGTCAGTACCGTGGCAACAGGCTTATAAATTCCCTTGTTCAATAACTCGCTGCGGATGGCATTCTGCAAATCGTAACCGATGTAGCCCTGGCTCATGGCAGAGCAGACAGACATAGGTGTCGCCGTATACTCCGGATATAATCTGCAAAATTCATTCATCGCCGTATGAATCATCCCCACCTGAGGACCATTGCTGTGGGTAATCACCACCTGATAATCATCACGAATAAAATCTGCCACCGCCTTTGCAGTGCGCTTTGTAGCCTCCTTCTGCTCCGGCAGCGTGGTGCCTAACGCCTCATGTCCAAGTGCAATTACGATTTTTTTCTTCTTCATACTCACTTACCAAGCCTTTCTATTTTTTACCCGCTGCCAACTTGCGGCAGGAGTTTTTTCTTCTGATTTTTTTGCGAAAACCTTTTGTTTTTTATTGTATCATGACCACTACGCAAGCGCAATGATGAACTTGTATCGAAAACGCTAAAATTTCCTGTCTCTATAGAAAACGGGTGTCCTTCACGACACCCGCTCTTTTGTTTCTTCTATGGTCTGGCATTACCGGTGCTTAAGCTATCTTCTCATTCTTCCGGTTTTTCCTCCGGCAGCACCAGGCTGTCAATCAGCTCCCAGATTTCCTCCCGTCCCTGTTTCGTCTCTGCGGAAAAAGGAATGATGGTGGTTCCCGGCTGGACGTTCAGCCCCTCCCGGACTGCCTTCACCTGTTTTTGTATCTGGCTGCGCTTGATTTTATCTAACTTCGTGGCAATGATAATGGGCGCAAAGCCCTGATACACCATCCACTCATACATCATTTTATCGTTGGCGGAAGGGTCATGGCGGATATCAATCAAAAGGAATACCGCCTTTAACTTCTTTGAGGTGTGAAGATAGTTTTCTATCATCTTTCCCCACTTTGCCTTGACGTCCTCCGACGCCTTGGCATAGCCGTATCCCGGCAAATCCACCAGGTACATGGCGTCATTGATGTTATAGAAGTTGATGGTCTGGGTTTTTCCCGGCTGGGCAGAAGTCCTCGCAAGGGATTTCCGGTTCATCAGGGCATTAATCAGAGAAGATTTTCCCACATTGGATTTCCCTGCGAATGCCACTTCATTATAAGGATTATCCGGTATCTTGCTGGTGATACCGCAGACCGTTTCTAAGTTTACATTTTTAATTACCACAGCATTTTCCCTGCCTTTCCGCAGCCTGCAAAAACAAACACCTGCCGCAATGCTTGTACTGTATCTTACACAATATCGTATTTTTTCTGCAAAGCCCTTTTATTTTACAAATGCCACTTCTAACACCTGGCTTAAATTCTCCACAAAGACAATTTCCAGACCCTTTTTGATTTCCTCGGAAAGCTCGTCAATGTCCTTCTCATTCTTCTTCGGGACGCAGACGGTTTTAATCCCTGCATTCTTTGCCGCAAGGGTCTTTTCCTTTAAGCCTCCGATGGGGAGGACACGTCCCCTCAGGGTAATCTCTCCCGTCATTGCCACGTCCGCCCTCACCGGGGTTCCCGTAATGGCAGAGAGCATGGCGGTTGCCATGGTGATGCCTGCCGAAGGTCCGTCCTTTGGCACTGCACCCTCCGGAATATGGATATGAATATCGTTCTCCTGGAAAAATTTCTTCGGTATCTGATATTCATTGCTGACGGAACGGATGTAGCTAAGCCCCGCCTGGGCGGACTCCTTCATCACATCTCCAAGCTGTCCCGTCAACTGGATTTCTCCCTTGCCCGGCATGATGTTGACCTCGATTTCCAAGGTATCGCCGCCTACGCTGGTCCATGCCAGACCTCTGACAATACCGATTTCGTCGGTGTCGTTTTTCAGGTCAAAGCTGTATTTTTCCTTGCCTAAATATTTCTCTACGTTCTGCTCCGTAACCTTGACCTTCTTCTTGTCATTCTCGTAAATATCCCTGGCAGCTTTTCTGGCAATCTCGCCTAATTTGCGCTCCAGGTTACGGACACCCGCCTCCCTGGTATAGCCGCGGATAATCTTTGCCAGCGCCTTATCGCTGACGGAAAGCTGGTTAGACTTTAACCCGTTTTTCTCCATCTGCTTTGCTAAAAGGTGCTCTTTGGCAATGTGGGCTTTCTCATTCTCCGTGTAACTGGTGACTTCGATGACCTCCATCCGGTCAAGGAGAGGTCTTGGAATATCCTGCAGGGAGTTTGCCGTGGCAATGAAAAATACCTCCGACAAATCCACCGGAACCTCCACATAGTGGTCACGGAATTTGCTGTTCTGCTCGGAATCTAACACCTCCAACAGAGCGGAGGCAGTATCTCCCCTATAATCGCTGCTCATCTTATCTATCTCGTCTAACAGCATCAGAGGATTTTTCACCCCGGCGCTGCGCAGCCCGTTGACAATGCGTCCCGGCATGGCGCCCACGTAGGTCTTTCTGTGACCGCGGATTTCCGCCTCGTCCCGAACACCGCCAAGGCTGATTCGGACGTATTTTTTGTCCAAAGCCCTCGCCACGGAGCGGGCAATACTGGTCTTTCCGGTTCCCGGAGGTCCTACTAAACAGATAATGGGGCTCTGCCCCTTTTTCGTCAGGTTGCGGACTGCCAGAAACTCCAGCATACGCTCCTTGACCTTCTCTAATCCGTAGTGATCCTCATTCAAAATCTTCTCTGCATTTTTGATATCCCTGTTGTCCTTTGAAGCCTTGTCCCAGGGCAGCTCCAAAAGCGTCTCGATGTAGCCCCTGCTGACGGCGCTCTCGGAGGAGCTTGCGCTGATATTTTTAAAGCGGGAAATTTCTTTTTTAATCTTCTCTTTGATTTCCTTATCCGCTTTCAGCTTCTTTAAGTCCTCCAGATAGGAATCTGCGTCCGACTCCGTATTGTCCTCGCCTAATTCCTCCCGGATTACCTTCATCTGCTCCCGCAGAAGATATTCCTTCTGGTTTTTATCCACCCGCTCCTTGACTTTCGCCTGAAATTCATTTTTGATGGCTGTGATTTCGATTTCCTTTAACAGCAGTGCCATCAAAACTTCATATCGCTCCATCAGGGAGACTGCCTCTAACATCTTCTGCTTTTCCTCATAGCGGAAGGGAAGGTTGTTTGCCAGCATATCCATCAGTTTTTCCAAGTCTGTGGTTTCCTTCACCTGGCGCAGCATTTCTTTTCCCATGCGGGGGTTCACCGCCCCATAGCGCTCAAAGGTCTCCTGCACGCCCCGCACCATGGCAGTTTTTACCTCCTCCGTCAGCCCGTCGTCCACTGCCTCGTCAAACCGGACGATTTCCGCCAACAGATATTCCGGATGGTCGAGAAAGGCGTTTATCTCTGCCCGCTCCTTTCCCTCCACTAAAATCCGTACGATATGGTTCTGTAATTTAATGACCTGCTTTACTTCTGCAATGATACCAATTTTGTACAAATCCTCTAAGGCAGG
>JAGAIK010000187.1 GCA_017626625.1 Roseburia sp. | reverse complement strand
TCTTAATATTGTTAAAAATTTAACTATTATTTCCTATGAACCTGTAAAATATTATGATACATACTTATCATAGGCAAATTTATTATAATTCATTTTCTAATGATAGAAAAGACATAAAACAACTACCAGAAAGGTTTTCTTTCATATTATGGAATTACAAAAATTATTAAGCTATACCAGACGTGCCGTGGACGACTATGGAATGATTGAAGACGGCGATAAAATTGCAGTAGGCATTTCCGGTGGGAAAGACTCTCTCACTCTCCTGTATGCCCTTAACTATTTGCAAAAATTTTATCCGAAAAAAATTGAACTGCTGGCAGTAACCGTGGATTTAGGCTTTGGTGCTTTTGATTTATCTCCCATTCAGGCGCTTTGCTGTGAGCTTGGGATTCCCTACCAGATTATTTCCACTGAAATCGGAAAGATTTTATTAGAAGAACGAAAAGAAGCCTCACCCTGCTCTCTTTGTGCGAAAATGCGCAAGGGAGCCCTGAATCAGGCAGTAAAGGACTTAGGCTGCAATAAGGTTGCCTATGCCCACCACCAGGATGATGTCATCGAAACCATGTTTTTATCCCTGATTTTCGAGGGAAGATTTTACTGCTTTTCTCCGAAAACTTTTTTAGACCAGACAGAATTAACCGTCATTCGCCCCCTGATTTATGTTTCGGAAGCAAATGTAAAGGGCTTTCAAAATAAATATCAGCTACCGGTTGTGAAAAATCCCTGCCCGGTAGACGGAGCTACCAAACGCCAATATGCCAAGGAATTAGTCCGCCAGATAAATTTAGACCACCCCGGAGCCAAGGTACGTCTGTTCCATGCCATCGAAAACGGAACCATTCCGGGCTGGCAGAAAGTACGAAATTCCAAATAAAAAGAAAGGACAACTATTTCACATGAAAGAAAAAGCATACTACGAAAATGTAAATGTAAAAAACGAGGTAAAATTGCGGAAAATGTTAGAAACACTTCCACCCTTCTGCAAACAGTTTTTTATCGGAATTGAACCCACCACCTCCTCCCGCACCAGAATTGCCTATGCCTACGACATCGGCTGTTTTTTTGAATATCTGCATACCAACAATCCGGTCTGCGCCAAAATGGAAATCACGGAGTTTCCCTTAAGTATTTTAGATGAAATCACTCCTATGGATATTGAGGAATATCTCTCCTACCTGAAATATTACGAAAAAGACGGGGAAGAACATACCAACGAAGAGCGTGGCATTAAACGGAAATTAGCGTCCCTCCGCACCTTTTACCGCTATTTCTTTAAAAATGAATTAATACAGAACGACCCCGCCATCAAAGTGGATATGCCAAAGATTCATGAAAAAAACATTGTCCGTCTTGATATTGACGAGGTGGCAAATCTTTTAGATGAAGTGGAATCCGGAGAAAATCTTACGGAGCGCCAGCGGCATTACCACGAAAAGACAAAAACCAGGGACCTTGCTCTGATGACGCTGCTTCTTGGAACCGGTATCCGTGTGTCGGAATGTGTGGGGCTTGATATGGAAGACGTGGACTTTAAAAATAACGGTATCAAAATCCACCGGAAAGGCGGCGCTGAGGTAATTGTTTATTTCGGAGAGGAAGTCCGCACTGCCCTTCTCGAATACATGGTAGAACGCCAGAAAATTACT
>JAGAIK010000186.1 GCA_017626625.1 Roseburia sp. | reverse complement strand
GGGAGATGGCCTCTTGAGGGGGAAGCGAGGGAACGGTGGAAAAGCCACCCCAGGTTAGGCTGTGAATTTTTAAAAAGCAAATACAATTTTTACCCCAGCGTATACGAGGGAGTGCTGATGCACCACGAATGGTATAACGGGGAGGGCTATCCCACGGGAGGGGCAGGGAGGGAAATTCCTCTTTTTGCCCGCATTATCAAGCTGGCGGACTGCTATGATTCCATGGCGTCGAAGCGTCCCCAGAGAAAGCAGTTGTCTCCCCTGGATGCGGTGGAGTATCTGATGGCGATGGCAGGAGCGGAATTTGACCCGGAGCTTGTGGACATTTTTATAAAGAAAATTGCGGTATACCCGGTGGGGTGTGAAGTGGAGCTTTCTAACGGGCAACATGCAGTTGTCGCAAAGAACTTCAGCGACTTTGCACTGCGTCCCCTTGTGAAGGTGATAGAGACGGGGGAGATGCTAAATCTCCGGGACGACCCATTGGGAAGAAGCATTACCATTGGCAGGACACTAATGTAGGTTTGACAGGATGATATGAGGGAATTATGACTGGACAGGGAAAGAGTGCGATTGACACGCTTTTGGCAGAAAGTTTTAAGGAACTTGCAGCGAAACAACCAATCGAAAAAATTACAATTAAAGAGATAACAGACAAGGCGGGGGTAATACGGCCTACTTTTTATAATCACTTTCAGGACAAATATGAGCTGTTAGAGTGGATTATCAGAACCCAACTGTTAGAGCCCATAGAGCCTTTAGTGCAGAACGGCATGGTAAATGAGGCGCTGGTGCTGGTTTTTACCAGCATTGAGAAAGAACGGGAATTTTACACCAGGGCAAGCCGCTTAGAGGGGCAGAATTCCTTTGAGAGCATTGCAAGGGACTGTGTGGAGCAGTTGCTGCTTAAGGTGGTGAAGAGGTCCGGGGCGGCAAAGCCCCAGAAATATGTGTGGCTGACGCCGGAGCGGATTTCCCAGTATTACGCCCAGTCCATGTGCTATGTGGTGATTACCTGGATACAGGAGGGAATGACCATATCCGGCAGAGAGCTTGCGGAGATTTATGATTATATCATCAACTGTTCCATGGAGGATATTCTGACCGGTTTGTAGGGTACAGATAGCCGCGTATGTCATTTCGCATAGACAATATGGGAAATATGTATATGGCATTGCTACAGAAGAAAGGGATTGGATATTTTCATACGCTGTCTTTTTTTGTAAAGTAAAAGAGAGTTAGGATAGAGGAGGCGAGAGCATGAATGCAATAGAGAATCTGCTGATTATAGCGGGTATATCATTGGACATGTTTGCTGCGATGGAATGCCAGGGGGCACTGGTGGCAAAAGTAGATAAAAAGCAACTGAGCGTGCTTTGCCTTTCATCAGCAGTGTTGCAAATGGTTTTATTGCTTCTGGGAAATTATCTCGCAAAGCTTCTTTATCGAAACGAAATGGCACATGATGAACAGTTTATAGGACTGGTGATAGCGGCGGTTATCTTCTTTGTCTTAGGGGTGCGTCTGATTGTAAAGGCAATCCGCAACGAACGTATTTATGAGCACCGGGAAGAAAGCTTAGGGATTCGGAAACTCATGCGTATCGCAATAGTGACGGGAGGATATACCCTGTTGACAGGGGTTGCATTTGGATTCCTCGGAACCAGTATAAAGCTGATGCTGCTCACGGTTTTGTGCCTGACGGTGGCAGTGGTGATAGCCGGAATTTATACCGGGTATCATTTCGGATTTGTGCATAAGACCAAGGCATACGTCTGCGGGGCAGTGCTTTTATGGATTGCCGGCATAGACGTGATTGTAGGACATATCATGGTCTGAAAGAGGGAAGTATAAGTTACAATAAAAAATGCCAGAGGCAGCTTAGGGGTGCTGCTTCTGGCATTTTTATGGTATAATATGCGCGTAGGCAATGAGCAGTGCCAAAACGGTTAGAGGCAAATCGACTGCTTGCAGGCGAAGTTGCCTGTGACCGTTTTGATAGGGCGAAGCCCGTGAACGAAAGAGCCTGCGGCTCTTGAGTGGAGCACTGCGGACTTACGGTATAACATCGCTAACAAACAGAAAGAGAACAATTTCCATGAAGATATTATTGACAGCCATCAATGCAAAATATATCCATTCCAATCTTGCCGTTTACAGTCTGCGTGCCTATGCAAAGAAGTATGCAGCCTGCCGGGGGCACTGTGAAATCAGTTTGGCGGAATACACCATCAACCATTCTGTTTCCTACATTCTGGAGGGGATTTATAAGGAAAAGCCGGACGTGCTGTGTTTTTCCTGTTATATCTGGAATATGGCATATGTGGAGGAATTAATCGAAGAATTTCATAAACTGTGCCCCGAAGTTCCCATCTGGGTGGGAGGTCCGGAGGTTTCCTATGAGGTGGAATCTTTTTTACAGACCCATCCTGAGGTGACGGGAGTGATGATTGGGGAGGGGGAGAAAACCTTCTGCCGGCTTTGTGATTCCTACGGGGAGTATTTTTCCGGAAAACAGGATGCGGCGCAGGAAGGAACGGAACCTGCCGGATTGGGACAGGTGGCGGGGATTGCTTACCGCTCCCGCAGGCAGGTGGTATACACTGCGGCACAGGAACCCCTTGACATGAGCACAATCCCCTTTTGCTATGACAAAATCGAGGATTTTAGGAACAGAATTATCTATTATGAATCCAGCCGCGGCTGCCCCTTTTCCTGCAGCTACTGCCTTTCCTCCGTGGATAAAAAGCTGCGTTTCCGCAATCTTGCGCTGGTAAAACAGGAACTGCAGTTCTTTCTTGACGAGGAGGCAGCTCAGGTGAAATTCGTGGACCGGACTTTTAACTGCAGCCATGGACATGCTATGGAAATCTGGAGCTACATTAAGGAACATGACAACGGGATTACCAACTTTCATTTTGAGATATCAGCGGATTTGCTGACAAAGGAGGAACTGGATTTGATTGGCTCCATGCGTCCGGGGCTGATACAGTTAGAAATCGGGGTGCAGTCCACCAACGAAGCCACCATTAAGGAAATTCACCGCACCATGCGCTTAGAGCGGTTAAAGGAAGTAGTGAGGGAAGTGCAGAGCCACGGCAATATCCATGAGCATTTAGACCTGATTGC
>JAGAIK010000185.1 GCA_017626625.1 Roseburia sp. | reverse complement strand
GTTGAAACCGTTGGGATGTGAATATCTTCAAACAGTAAATGACTATGCTATAGAAATACATATGATAGATTACAGGAGAGCATCGATATGGTTTTGTTAGTAGTAGATACTCAAAAAGGCATCACAGATGAAAGACTGTTTGAATTTGAAAAAGTAAAAAATAACATAAAGATTCTTATTGCAGAGGCGAGAAAGAATCATGTAGAAGTGGTATATGTCAGACATGATGATGGCCCCGGTTCAGGATTTTCTGTCGGTGATGATGAGTTTGAAATATTTGATGAATTTGCACCTATGAAGGGCGAGCGCATCTTTGATAAAAAGGTAAACAGTGCCTTTCATAAATCCACAGGTCTGGCGGAATATTTATTTGAAAAAAATGAAAATCAGATTATCGTAGTAGGCTTGCAGACAAATTTTTGTATAGACGCAACGATTAAAAGTGGTTTTGAACACGGATTTGAAATGATTGTTCCTGAATATACAAATTCCACATTTGATAATGAGTATATGAAAAAGGAGGTCTGCTATCATTATTACAATGATTTTATGTGGCCGGAGAGATATGCAGTATGTATTTCAATGGCGGTGGCGGTTGCTATGCTTCAGCAATAGCTTTCGTTTTTCCGGCAAACAGGTTTTGTATCCATTATGGCACAGAAAGGCAGGAAAAACAATTCGGAGAAATTCACAAAGAATTTAGAGTAATTTTTCCGGAAAGGTGCTATACTGTTGAAAGATGTTTGCACTTGGCAAAAACGCAGGGAAAACCGGAACAGCGTATGCTGTGCTGAAAGGGTGGAACACTGCGAGAAAAATGATAAGTGAAATGAGGAAAATTATGTACGATACGATTATTATCGGCAGCGGTCCGGCAGGGCTTTCCGCCGCCATTTACGGGGAGCGAGCGAAATTAAAGGCGCTGACCATAGAAAAACAGCCCATGAGCGGAGGGCAGATTTTAAACACCTATGAGGTGGATAACTATCCGGGACTGCCGGGGCTTGGCGGATTTGATTTGGGAATGAAGCTGCGGGGACATGCGGAGGGCTTAGGTGCGCAAATCATAACGGAATCTGTTATCTCCACGGAGCTTACCGGGGGAATCAAAAAAATAGTGACGGATAAAAATACTTACGAGGCGAAAACCGTGATTATTGCCACCGGAGCGGGACACCGGAAATTGGGCGTGCCGGGGGAGGAAGAACTCTGCGGCATGGGAGTTTCCTACTGCGCCACCTGCGACGGTGCATTTTTCCGGGGAAAAGATACTGTGGTTGTGGGCGGCGGCGACGTGGCGTTAGAAGATGCGCTGTTTTTGGCGAGAGGCTGCCGGAAAGTGTATCTTGTCCACAGAAGGGATGCCTTCCGGGGTGCGAAAACCTTGCAGGAAAAGGTGTTTGCAACGGAAAATATTGAGGTTATCTGGGACACGGAAGTGACTGCCATCAGCGGCAGCGGAAAAGTGGAAAATGTTTCCTTATATAATAAGAAAACAAAGGCGGCCACAGAGCTTGCGGTAAGCGGAGTTTTTGTGGCAGTGGGAATTGTGCCCCATACGGAACTGTTTAAAGGGCAGGTTACCATGGATGAGGCGGGCTATATCAAAGCCGGAGAGGACTGTGAGACGCAGACCGCCGGGGTTTTTGCCGCCGGGGATGTGCGGACGAAGCAGTTGCGCCAGGTGGTGACAGCGGCGGCTGACGGCGCGAATGCCATTGCGTCTGTGGAGCGTTATCTGTATCAATCGTAAAGTTGGAAAAAATATAATTTCAGAGAATTATTGTGAATACAGGTTGACATAGAAATAGAGCTTTGCTATAATAATCACGTAATAAATGTAACAAATTCGTAATAAATGATGACAGGTAAATGATATTGGAGGCAATTCACACATGAAGAAAGGAATGGTTAGGGTAACAGGCTGTTTGCTGGCAGCAGCATTGATGATGACGGGTCCTGGTACACAGGTTTACGGAAGTCCGTTAGCAGGAGCTGCAGAGGCGGCTGATATCGCATTAGACACAGAAAAAACGCCTACTGCCGGAGTGTCAGAAGCGTTGGCGCAGGTTCTGTTGGAGAGCAGTGAAAAAGCAGTTCAGCTTGCAGCGCAGGAGAAAGAACAGGTCAGTGAGAACGAGACGCCGGTTGTTACATCTGAATATTCCGACATTGCCATTGCACAGGTTGATAATTATGTAAATGTCCGTTCGGAGTCTAATACAGACAGTGAGGTGGTTGGAAAGTTATATAACAATTCCGCAGCCACCGTGTTAGAAACCACCGATAACGGCTGGTATCGTATCAAGTCCGGTAATGTGGATGGATATGTAAAATGTGAATATGTGGTTACCGGAGATGAGGAACTGGCGAAAAAGGTCAGCACCCGGTATGCGAAGGTAAACACCACCACCTTATTTGTAAGGTCAGAGCCGACGACGGATGCCAGCATTATCTATATGCTGCCCATGGGCGACGACCTGGTAGTGACAGATGAATCCGTTGAATGATGGGCAAAGGTTACCACCGAGGTGGGTGAAGGATATTTCTCCAAAGAGTATGTGGTTATGAGCACAGAATTTGTCCAGGCAGAGTCCAAGGCAGAAGAAGAAGCCAGACTTGCCAAGGAAGAAGAAGAGAGGAGACGTGCAGACGCTGCGGCGACAGCAGCCCGAAAGAAGAGCAGCAGCTCTGGCAGTTCAGGCAGCAGCAAGAGCTATTCCGCACCGGGCAGCTCTAATGGACAGGCAGTAGCCTCCTATGCTTCACAGTTTATCGGCAATCCGTATGTATATGGCGGAACCAGCCTGACAAACGGCGCAGATTGCTCCGGTTTCGTTATGAGTGTATATGCAGCATTTGGAGTAGGACTTCCTCATTCCTCCAGCGCATTGAGAGGTGTCGGTTATGAGGTAAGCCTTTCAGAGGCACAGCCGGGAGATATCGTATGTTACAGTGGACACGTTGCTATCTATGTGGGCGGCGGCACCATCGTTCATGCCAGCACACCGGAGAGCGGCATTAAGTATTCCAGCGTGAATTACAGAAGTCCAATCTGTGTGAGAAGAATTTTCTAATACATATAATAAAAAGGAAGAAAAGCTGTTGTGCCTGCGGTAACGCAGGGCAGCAGCTTTTTTTGTGCGTAGATGTGCAAAGAAAAGTCAGGGCAGTTTTTTGAAATTTGCGTACAAACGTTAAAGACGTCAGCAAGGGATAATTTTTTTGAGGGCGAAAATTGCCCGATATACAAGTTGCACAAAATATTTATCGCTGTGGATAAAAAGTACACAAAAGGAAAAAGTTATCCCAAAAGTTATCCACAATCAAAGGGGCGAAAAACAGGAAAAAATAAAGTTATACACCAAGTTATGCACATTATCCACATGAAAACAGGAAAAAAATGTGGTTTACATAGTAAAAAAATCGAATATCTGTTTTGTAAAAAAATAATAAAGTTGATATAAAAAACGGAAAAATGAGAAAAATACATTGACATTTTAGATTTGAAAAAACAGGACAAAGCAGCGAAAAAAGTCTGTCAATTTAAAAAATGAGAGGGGAAGGGGGCGGCAGAACCTTCTTGAAAAATGTAATGAAGTTTGTTATACTACTCCATATTTATTTTTTCTCAATAGAGAAGTATGGGTGCAGGGTATGATAAAAAAGATAGATATTCTTGGGATACAATTAGATGATTATACGGTGCGGGAGGCAATCCGCCAGGTGGAGGCATTTTCGGAGGATAATGTCCCGAAGGTAATCGAACGCATTTCCATGCAGATGATTATGGAGACGGAACGGGACCCGGTACTTAAGGAGGTATTGTCCTCGCTGGATTTAGCGGTAATTGGGGAGAAGGAGATTCTTGAGGTTGCCGGGGCAAAGACCATGCAGCGGATGAAGGAGACAGAGGAAAACGATTTTTTCTTCGAATTTTTCAAACGGATTGAGCGGAACCGGAAACGGCTTTTCCTGTTAGGGGAGACGGAAGAAAAAAACGAAAAATTCAAACAGTGGGTCTTAGAGGAATATCCGAAGCTTCTGATAGAGGGAGAATATGCACTGGAAAACTGCGTGGGTGATTTGGAAGCGGTGATTAACGACCTGAATGCAGCTACGCCGGACATTGTGGTTTCCATTCTGCCGACGCCGAAGCAGGAATATTTTTTCGCAGAGCACCGGGATAAGATTAACGCAAAGGTATGGTACGGCTTAGGGGAGTTTGAAGGGAAAGAGAAATACGGTGTCAAAAAAGCACTGCGGAATTTCTTCCACAGGGGCAGACTGAAAAGCAGTATACAAAAGTATGAGAAAAGTATGAGTGAAAACAGGGTATGATACCTGTTTGTGAACTATGTACATGTTGAAAAACAGGAAAAACGAAAAAAAAGTTGAGGAAGTGCATAAAAATTGTGCATTTCCTCTTTCTTTTTTTGCTGTTTTGCATTAAAATAGAGACTAGGTAATTTTCGATAGAACGGGGTTTGGAAAATTTATTGTGAAAGTTGCCTAGGTAAAATTTCCGGCGGGCGGGGTTTTCCGGAAAAATGTTTCAAAAGAAACAAAATGAGAAGGAGCAAAGCGTATGATTTCGAATCAGATACTTCAGAATACGATTGACGGGTTAAAAGGCATTACAAGGATTGATTTATGTATCATTGACGTGGAGGGAAAAGTCCTTGCGGCAACCTTTCCGGAGGCAGACCAGTATATTGAGCCGGCAATGGCGTTTGTGGAATCCCCGGCGGACAGCCAGGTGGTGAACGGCTGCCAGTTTTTTAAAGTATTTGATGAGCATCAGTTAGAATACATTTTGCTTGCCAATGGGGACAGCGACGACGTTTATATGGTGGGCAAGATTGCCAGCTTCCAGATACAGAATCTTCTGGTGGCATATAAGGAGCGCTTTGACAAGGACAATTTCATTAAAAACCTGTTATTAGACAACCTTTTGCTGGTGGATATTTACAACCGGGCGAAGAAGCTGCACATTGATACGGAGGTGCGCCGGGTGGTATTTATCGTGGAGACGAACCGGGATAAGGACGGCAATGAATTAGAGCGTATCCGCAGTATTTTCGGCGGAAAGACTAAGGATTTTGTCACGGCGGTGGACGAGAAAAATATTATCGTTGTCCGGGAAGTGGCGGAAAATGAAGGGTATGAGGAGCTGAACAAGACTGCCGAGGTGATTGTGAATCTGTTCCGTTCCGATGCGGAGAATGATATCCACGTGGCATACGGCACCATTGTAAACGAGATTAAAGAGGTTTCCCGCTCCTACAAGGAGGCGAGAATGGCGCTTG
>JAGAIK010000184.1 GCA_017626625.1 Roseburia sp. | reverse complement strand
TGAATAATAACCTGCACCATCTAAATACTCCATAAAAACTGCTTCTGGATATTTATTCAATGTAATTGCACGAGTGCTATCAGTTTGATCCACTACTTTGTGAGAAACACTTCCTGAATCTCCAGCATAAAATTGGCATTGAACAAATACCTTTCCACCCTTATCCCTTGATTTATATGGAAGTATAAAATCATATTTCCGTTTCTTTAAATTATCTTTAGCTTCTGTCTCACCAAAAAAATCTCCAAGCGTTACATCTTGTTCGTTATAATCGTACCCTGCAATCATTCCCCATTCATCCATATATTTTCTTAAAATCAATTCAGGAATATGCCCTTGTGTAGCGGTAATAGACCCTCTTGACTGAAATGTGACAATAGGACTCATAAATGCCTCTGCACACTCTTTTTCTCTCATAGTTATATAAGAAACACCCAAAGACCATAATTGTTTCGCATAACTCTCATCTGACACAAGAATCTGAAAGAAACTTTTCAACAATTCTTCTTGCGCTTTTGGATAATTCTTCAATGAAACTACAGTTTTTATTACTGCCTCTGACCCAAAAGTTCTCGGTAAATCTTTATATACCAGCTTTCCCTTTGAGGATACCTTTGGAATTTTATCTTTTTCTAAAACTGATTTCATATAAACAGGAAATTGGCACTTTATATTATTATCTGTTTTCCCTGTTGCAAAATATAGAACCCCACATATACTTTCTAAAAATGATGTTGCTTCTGCTATCCCTTTATCATTTATAACAGGAATTAATTTCTCAGCCAAATTATTGGCCGAACACAATTGTATATCTCTAAAGTTACTTGATAACAAAGCAACACTATCAAATCCGTTAATGATTTTTTGTAAATCTACTTTAAATTGTTCTGCTTCTCTAATTTCACCCAGTGATGGTGTTATCCAAAAATCGAACTCAGATAACTTTTCCTCTAAACCAGCATCATATGTTTTTAATTTCATTCTCTTTTTCCTCTCTTTTATTCCAAACCTCAAAATGTTTCAAAGCATCCTTTATCGCTTCCACCTTCTCCGCCGTCGGATACTTCCTCGGTTGTTTCAATTCTTCCACCGCATTAGGGACATCGTACATCGGCAAGCCTAAATCCCGCTCTACCTCTGCGATGTATGCGGTATGTACTTTGAATCCGTATTTTGCTTCTATGTACTCCTTAATCATTTTGTAGGTCACTCGCTCTTTCGGCTTGTACGCTTCGGCTCTCTTAGCGATATTATCAAGCGGTACTTTACCCTCTCCCTCGCCAAACTCCACTTTTACGTTGATTATGCTATCAGGTTTTTTGTGGGAAAGCATTACTACTGTCTCCACATGCACTGTATTCCCAAACTGGTCCACCGCCCTCACCTTCTTCACCTCATACCCCCCATCACAAAGCACCCGTAAATCCCGCGCCAGCGTAGCCGAATCGCAGCTCACATACACAATCCGCTCCGGTCTCATTTTCACCATCGTCTCTAAGCACTTCTCATCACACCCTTTCCTCGGCGGGTCCACCACAATCACATCCGGATGCAGCATACTTCTCCCATCAGCTTTTCCTGCGTCCTTCTCCTCAACCGCAGCCGCTTCTCCACCTCCGCTCACACTTCCGCCAGCCTGTCTGCTCTCCCTCTCATAAAACTCCGGCAGCACTTCCTCTGCCTTTCCCACAAAAAACTCCGCATTGGAAATTCCGTTCAGCTCCGCATTATTTTTCGCATCCTCAATCGCCTGCGGTACAATCTCAACCCCATACACCTTCCCCGCTTTCTGCGCTAAAAACAACGAAATCGTCCCAATCCCGCAGTACAAATCCCACACCGTCTCCTTCCCTGTCAACCCGGCATAATCCAACGCCAGACTGTAAAGCTTCTCCGTCTGTACCGGATTCACCTGATAAAAAGACTGCGGCGAAATATGAAATGCAACCGCACAATCCGTCATCGTAAACTCATCCTTTTCTCTCTGTCCCCGGATACATTCCCTTTCTCCCGCTACATCCTCTTCCTCTGCTGCCTTTCCTCTCTCCGCCGCATTTCCTGCGCCTGCTGCATTTCCTTTCCCCTCCGCATTCTCTGTCTCTGCTGTACTCTCTATCCGTACATTATCACACCCGCACTTCCGCAAATGAATATAATCCATAATGTACGGCTGCCCCCAGATACATTCCGTCACTTCCCCTAAAATCACATTGGTATTTTTCATGTTCCGGTTCACGGATATACTGGTCATCCCCTCTATCTTCGCCAGACTATCCACCAGTTTTTCCTGCGCCGGAAGCTTCTTCCCATTAATGACAAGGCAAACCATAATCTCTTTCGTCGTAAACCCGTAACGAATCAGCACATGGCGCACCAGCCCCTTCCCCGCTGCCTCATCATAGGGTTTTACCCCGTTTTCCCTCATATAAGAAAGCACCACATCCAAAATCTCCCGGTTTTGCTCTACTCCCAGTTTACAATCCGTCACCGGAATAATATTGTGACTCCGCGCCGCATAAAACCCAGCCACCACATTTCCCTCTTTATCCGTTCCTATGGGAAACTGTGCCTTATTCCGGTAACGGTACGGCGTCTCCATTCCCACAATCGGCTGCATCACCTCATCCACAAATTCCGGTGCAAATCCGCCAATCCGAATCAGATTCCCCCGCACCTTATTCTGCTTAAATTCCAACTGTTTCCCATACTCCATCGCCTGAATCTGACAGCCCCCGCAGCGCTTGTACAGTTCGCACTCCGGCACAGTTCTTGCCTCGGAGGGACACAAAATTTCTTCCACCCTGGCATACCCATAGCTTTTTTTCAGCTTCGTAACCCGCGCCCTGATTTCATCTCCGATTACAGCGTCCTTCACAAAAAAAGTCATCCCATCATATTTCCCGATGCCTTCCCCGTCCACGCCCATATCTTCTATTTTCAGCTCTATCATATCATTTTTCTGAAGCATAGTTCCTCCCTGCATTTCCCCGCAAAATAAAATTTATTCTAACAAAATCTTTCTTAATAAAATGAAAAATAAGCAGCCTCCGTTCTCCGTAAGCTGCCTCTTTTTTCACTCCTTCTCTTCTCACTTCCAGACATGCCGCTATCGGCGGGAATGCCGTCTATGAAAATACAAACAATCCTTGAAGAATGCGCTTTTTGCATTCTTCTGTGTGAAGAAGCTCCGCCCGGCAGAACTTCTTTACACTATTCTCGTCCCGCCCTGCGGATATTACTCTCAAGCAGGCGGTTGTATCCCTGCCACTCCAGGTTATTTTCCGGCACGCCCGCAAAAATCTCCCGGATGGTTTCCATCTTCGCATCAATATTGTCGGCAAAACTCAACGCCAGCGCCTCCGCCAATGCCGGTTTCTTCGGAGAACCAAATTCTAACTCTCCATGATGAGCTAAAATACAATGCTTCAGTTCATTAGCAAGCCCCTGAGGAAATCCCGGAATGGTGCGGATTCGCTCTCCCACCAGCTCAGTGCCAATGATGATATGCCCTAAGAGCTGCCCTGCGTCCGTATAATCATTTGCCGGAAAAGTGGAAAGTTCTTCTAATTTACCCACATCATGGAAAATAGCCGCCGTCACAATCAAATCACGGTTCAGCATAGGATATACCGAGGCAAAATAATCACAATGCTTTGCCACGCTTAGCGTATGCTCTAACAATCCTCCCACAAATCCGTGGTGTACGGTCTTTGCCGCAGAATGAAATTTAAACCGTTTCTCAAACTCTTTATCTTCCACAAAGAAACTGCTTAACAATTTTTTCAGATACGGATTTTGCACCGTACCGATTAATGCCGTCAGCTCATTGTACATTTCGTCAATATCCCTGGTGCTCACCGGAAGATAATCCTTGGGGTCATATTCTCCCTCCTGCACCTTGCGGACACGTTTCACATTTAACTGGAGATTTCCCTGAAAACTGGTGATGTCGCCCATAACTGCAATATAATCCAGAGTTTCAAACTCCTCAATCCCCACAGAACCCGGCTCCCAGATTTTTGCATCCAACGTTCCCGTCTTATCCTGCAATATCAGATTATCATAAGGCTTTCCCGCCTTGGTCAATGCCGGCTGTTTTACTTTACACAGATATATCTCGTTAATTCTCTCGCCTTCCCGCAGGCTGTCAATATACTTCATACTCTCCTCGCTTCTATTTCTAATAATTTTGATTTTTAATCACTTTATTCTGCCTCACAGGCAAAAACTTCGCTTCTCCATTTACTTCAAAACACTTACTTCTACCCTGCAGGATATCTCCGTATACCCCTCCGCTCCCTGGCGTTCTATTGTAATTTCCACCATATCTCCCGGAGCCAGGGAAAGAAGCCTGCTTTCGTAGCCATCCACATTAAAAATATTTTCCCCATCAATCTTGGTGATGACGTCCCCGCTCTGCAGTCCGGCTGCCATGGCGGGAGAATCCATCTCCACCTCTTTAATATAAGCGCCTTTGGGCATATCGTACTCCGAGGCAATATCGTTGGTCACCGTCGTTAATTCCAGCCCGATATAAGGAATGTCCCTGCCATTTGACAGCATTTCAATCACCGTCTTTATCTCTGAAATAGCAATGGCGGTCAGTGTGTTTGCGTCCCCGGCACTGCTGTAATCCTGCATGATAAGACCGATAATCTCGCCGTTCAAATTGACAATAGCCCCGCTGCCGCTGCTGCTCCCCACAATATTCGTGGTAAATACCGAATAATTACTGTCCACCGTACTGATACTATTGGTCGTGGATGTAATATTTCCCGTCAAAATAGAATAATTGGTTCCTAACGGACTTCCCACCGCAATGGCAACCGTGCCCTGTGTGGTGGTAAAAGAATTTCCCAGTACCGCCACCTGAATTGCCTCCATGGTTGTCTCAGTCACATTTTCAATGGGTACGCTTAAAATGGCAATGCCCGTATTGCCGTCATATTTTTTCATGGAGGCTTCTACCTGTGAATCGTCGATAAACGTCACATAGATTTCCTCCACATCAGCAATGACCTTCCGCTCCGTCAGTATCAGAAGCTCTCTGCCATTTTCCGCCACAATTATGCCGGAGGCCTGC
>JAGAIK010000183.1 GCA_017626625.1 Roseburia sp. | reverse complement strand
GACAGCTTTGATTTTTCCCAGTATTCCTATGTGGTGGATGCCGTGGACACAGTGACAGCCAAAATCGCCCTGGTGATGAAAGCCCAGGAGGCGGGCGTTCCCATCATCAGCAGCATGGGAGCCGGGAATAAATTAAATCCGGCAGCTTTTGAGGTGACGGATATTTATAAAACCTCGGTCTGTCCCTTAGCGAAGGTGATGCGCCGGGAATTAAAAAAACGGGGCGTGAAGAAATTAAAGGTGGTTTACTCGAAAGAAGAGCCGCTGACACCGAAGGAGGATATGGAAAACAGTTGCCGGGAAAACTGCATCTGTCCGCCGGGAGCGGAGCATAAGTGTACGGAGCGCCGGGCAATTCCCGGTTCTGTAGCTTTCGTGCCCTCCGTGGCAGGTTTGATTATCGCCGGTGAAGTCGTAAAGGATTTAACGGGTATGGTGAAATAAATACAGAGGAAAAACGGAATATCCCCCAGCCTGACGTTTGCAGCCGCCAGACTGGGGGATATTCCGTTAAGAAGAAGGGTTAAACAGTAACCCCGATTTGAGAATGGGGAATAATTCCCCGAAACGCAAACAGCCATGGAACAAGCTTCCTGGCTATTTTTATTATGCAACAAATTCTCAGGAAAATCCAGTGAACATATTGTAAATTTTTTTATGGAAAAACATCTTGACAAATCCGTCATATAATATTATATTAATCCTATCAAATAACTAGGAAATAAACATGCGCAGATGGAGGTAGTTATGGACATTGAATTTATCAGGGAGAATAGTCCGTTCTATGTAGAGGCGGCATTTTTGACCGCCCGGATAGCGCTGATAGGAATACTGCTTTCGGCGGGGATTGGATTTGTCTGTTGTATCATCCGGGAGCTGCGTGTTCCGGTGCTAAAACAGATAACAGCAGCTTACATCGAATTGTCGAGAAATACGCCGCTGCTGGTGCAGTTGTTTTTTCTGTACTTCGGGCTGCCGAGAATTGGGATTGTGTTAAGCTCCGAGGCCTGTGCTATCATTGGGCTGGCATTTTTAGGGGGAAGTTATATGGCGGAAGCCTTTCGCTCCGGGTTAGAGGCGGTTCCGAAGAGTCAGACAGAGTCGGCAATGAGCCTTGGAATGAAACGAATGCAGATTTTTTTTCGTATCATATTGCCCCAGGCGGTGGCAACCTCCGTTCCGGTGTTTTGCGCCAATGTTATTTTTTTAATCAAGGAAACCTCTGTGTTTTCGGCGGTGGCGCTGGCGGATTTAGTATTTGTGGCAAAGGATTTAATCGGGATTTCTTATCGGACGGACGAAGCGCTGCTCATGTTAGTTGCGGCATATCTGGTACTGCTCCTTCCGGTTTCCGTCCTTTGTTCTTTGATAGAAAGGAGGGTGCGGTATGCAGAATTTGGGAATACAGGTATTGTTTCAGGGAACTAATTTCCTGCGGCTGTTAGAGGGATTGTGGGTTTCCCTGCGGCTGGCGGTGATTTCCATGGCGCTGTCTGTTGTTCTTGGCATCTTCCTTGGAATGCGTATGAACAGTAAAAAGAAGTGGGTGCAGGCGGTGTGCCGTATCTACCTTGAGATTGTGAGGATTATGCCCCAGTTAGTGCTGCTTTTTCTGGTATACTTCGGGGCGGCAAAGCATTTGGGAATCAATTTGTCCGGTGAGGCGTCTGCAATCATTGTATTTACCTTCTGGGGAACAGCGGAGATGGGGGATTTGGTGCGCAGCGCACTGATTTCCATTCCGAAACATCAGTATGAGTCGGGGTATGCGCTGGGAATGACGCAGAAACAGGTGTTTTTCCGGATTATCATTCCACAGACCATAAGAAGGCTGCTGCCCTCCATGATGAATCTTCTGACCCGTATGGTTAAGACCACTTCGCTGGTGGTGCGTATCGGTGTGGTGGAAGTGGTAAAAGTAGGAAAGCAGATTATTGATGCTTCCCGGTTTACTACCCCCTCGGCGGCATTCTGGGTTTACGGTATGATATTTTTACTGTATTTTGCGGTTTGTTTTCCGTTTTCAAGAGCGGCAGCGGTATTAGAGAGAAAGTTGAGGGATTAGAATTGAAACAGAAAAATATTTTGCAGGTGGAGCATTTGCAGAAGTCTTATGACAACCACCTGACGGTATTGCAGGATATTTCCTTTTCCATGGAAAAGGGGGAAGT
>JAGAIK010000182.1 GCA_017626625.1 Roseburia sp. | reverse complement strand
TCCGGCTGAACCAGATAATACTGCAGACCGTTTAAGTCAGTGGAAATACGCGTTACGTGCATTTCGGCGCCGTCCGTCTTTAAGGCGGCATAGCCGTCAGAGAAAGACAGTTCCTTTAAAGCTGCAGCAAGGGATCTGCTGTCAATGGCATTCTGGTTTTCAGCTATGCTGCCTGCCTCTGAGATGACAAAAAAAGGCGTATTCTGACTGTCTAACGCTACGACACAGCCGCCGTCTTCTAAAGATACGCCGGAAAAAATGTCTTTCAGCTTGCTGTAACTGATATGGAAACCTGCGGTGGCGGGAACATTTCTTGATGTAAGCGCATTCATATTAATAAGGTAGAGATACGCATCATCACTGCCGGGCAGTACATAATCTGCCAGGGAATACATGCTCCCGGTACCATTATTAGCATAAATAAGCTCCCGCCAGGCGTCTAAGCTGGGAAGCTCTCCGGAGGAGAACCTGTAATTATGCAGATAATACAGACTTTCCGTGGTAAATCCGTTGACGGACAGTACATAATTTGTGTTGCGCAGATAAATAAAGTAAGAATTGACCGGCAGTTCGCTGTAAACGGATAAATGGGCAGAAAGAGAGTCTTTTAACTGCCTGCCGGAGAGATAAAAATCGGTGCCGGAAGCCTCTGACATCTGGGCAAGACGCCGGAAATCCGCATCCTGGGTCAACTGTCTGCAATAGGAATCCATAATGGTTAATTCACTGTTTAACAGAGTGACAGCGCTTTCAAAAGTGGACCTGTTCTGAGACCAGAATCTCTGGTTGGCATTTTTGTCGGAGGCCTGGTGCAGATAGAAGGTCAAAAAAAGAATCACCAACAGAAAAATACTGTAGGATACAGCGAGTTTTACCATAAAAAATGTATGCCTGTCATTTCTCGGCTGCGTTTCTGGTGATTTTGTAAGATTTATCTTCATTGAACAAACATCCTTTGTATAGTTTTTATGAATAACACGTTGTTATTTTAGCATAAAGAGAAAAAAATTACAATAAGAAAGAACTGTAAAAAACCCCGAAAAACCGGGCTTTTTGGAGTGGTGAAACAAATTTTGTTCCTTACAACAAATATTGTTTCTTGCCGAAAATCCAAGAAAATGGTAATGTATGAGCAAGACATGAAAGCACTTACATTCATGCCAAAACAAATTTCATACTATAGGAGGTCTTTATGAAAAAAAAGGTAGTTTCATTACTGCTGGTTGCAGCAATGGTAGCCAGCATGGGGTGCGGTTCTAGTAATAACGGAGGAACCTCAAATGCAGGAACTTCTGATGCAGGAACCAACAGTGGCGCAGACGCAGCCACAACAGAGAGCAATGAAGGCGGGGACGCAGCAGCAACTGACACAGCATCTGATGTAGAGAAGCCGGAAGAAATCTCCATTATGGTAGACGGAACCGTGTTTACCAAAGAGAACGCACAGGATGAGTTCATTGCAAAACTCGAAGAGCTGACTGGAATTAAATTTACAGTAACCCAGCCAGACCATGACGCTTACTACGATGTAGTAGGTCAGACCATCGCCAGCGGTGAGTGGCCGGATGTTATGATCCTTTCTTCTACATATTATGCAGGATATGCAGAGCAGGGTGTTCTTTGGGACATGACAGAAGCATATGAGAACTCTGAATTAAAACAGAGACAGGATGCTTTCGGAAGCACCGGAGTTATTGACGGTGTAAGAATTGACGGTAAATTATATGGTATGCCGTCTGCACGTGGTAACGGATGTGTTACTTATGTTAAGAAAGCATGGTTAGACAACTGCGGACTGGAAGCTCCGACAAACTATGAAGAGTACTTAGCAATGTTAGAAGCATTCACCACCGGCGATCCGGATGGCGACAGCACAAACGGCAACACCTACGGTGTATCCGCTGCAGGCTTCATCGGAACAGAGGCTCCGTATACCAACTACTTACCTGAGTTTTATCAGGATGCACATCCAAGCTTCTATTTAGCAGAGGATGGCACATGGAAAGACGGTTTCACCGAGGATGCTATGAAAGAAGCTCTTCAGAGAATGGCTGACGCATATGCAAAAGGTGTTATCGACCCGACCACATTAACCAACGGTACCAAAGACTGCCGTGACAAATACTACGGCGATGAGTTCGGTGTATTTACCTACTGGGCTGGTACATGGCAGACAAACCTTGAGACAAACCTTGAGGCAAACGGCAAAGACAGTGAGTTAGTTGCATTAGCTCCAATCGCAGAAGTAGGACAGTATCTTGACCGAGTTCCACCCGTATGGGCAATCACCTCTCAGTGTGAGAATCCGGAAGGTGTATTCAAATACTTCATCGAGGCTATGCAGGATGGCGGAGACGTTCAGTTCTTATTCACCTATGGTGTAGAAGATGTTCACTGGTCAACCAAAGCCGAGACAATTTTTGAAGGCGAAGAGAACGAGAAAGTTTACGCTGACGGCGAATTCCACGGATGTGAGAACCTTGAGACTCCTGGAACACAGTATACCAAAGCACACATTGATCCAATGCTTGCACTTGTTGAGCTGGCAAACGACCCGAAAGATGAGTCTCTTCCAGAGTCTACAAAGAATTCTGCAGCATTATTCAATGAGAACTGTGTAGCAGCAGACCTTGTTCCGACAACAGACGCTATGAGCGAGTACAACGGTGATTTAACAACCTTAAAGAACGAGTTAGTAGCTAACGTAGTTATGGGCAAATCTACCATCGAGGAAGCATATGCACGTTACGAGAGCGAGCATGGTGCTGAGTGGTCACAGGCAATCGTTGACTCTTTAAATCAGTAATTAAATAAGATATTTCCGCAGGTCGGGAAAAAGAATGATGTGGAGCTGTGGGTGTCCATGGCTCCACATATTCATGAACAGTCATTTAGTTTTGGTGAAGAGGAAGAACAGATATGAAAAATAATAAAAAACAATCAGCCGCACCGAGTGCGAACAATTCCAGGAAACACCTGGCTGCTAAAATCTATAAATACAGGGGATTCTATCTGATGTTTCTTCCCGTGTTTGTTTTTGCAGTAATCTTTTTCTATCTCCCGATGATTGGTATCCGTTATGCGTTTACCGATTATAACGGCATTAAAGACCCAACCTTTACGGGTCTGGCAAATTTTGAGAAGATGTTCTCAATGCCGAATTTCTGGTCAGCATTCTTTAATACACTGCAAATCAGTATTATAAGATTGTTCCTGACAGTAGCAGTAGCAGTTATTGTTTCTATCTTTTTAAATGAGATTGCAAATATTCATTTTAAAAAGGTGGTACAGACCATTATTTATCTGCCGCACTTTATGTCATGGGTAGTAACGGCGTCCGTATTCTCCTTGATTTTAGCGCCTACTTCACAGGGTCTTGTGAACTCCTTCTTAGTTCAGTTAGGAGTGGTAAGCGCAGACAATATGATATATTTCCTGGGAGATAATAAATGGTGGCGTTTTGCGTTCTATCTGATTGGTATTTGGAAAGAAACCGGATGGCAGACCGTTATCTTTATGGCAACGCTCTCCGGAATAAATACAGAGCTTTATGAGGCGGCATCCATCGACGGTGCCGGACGCTGGGGCAAGATGCGTTATATCACCTTCCCTGCATTAGCGAACACAATCCTTACCGTATTAATTTTGAACCTTGCAAAGGTTATGAACCTCTTTGAGTCTGCATTCGTATTACAGAACGATGCCGTTTTAGGTACTGCTAACGTTCTTGAAACGTACATTTACTATCAGACCTTTAACAGTGGTGCAATTCCTAACTATGGTTACACGACAGCAGTTGGTTTGTTTAAATCTGCAATCGGTTGTGTTCTGGTTCTTTTCTGTAACTGGCTGAGTAAGAAAGTCCGTGAAGGACGAGGAATCGTTTAGGAAGGAGCAGCAGATATGAAAAGCAAGAAAAAAATACAGGTATTCCCGATTGTAAACGGGTTAATCTTTATCATCATCAGTTTAATCATTATCGTTCCGCTGTGGAAGGTTTTGGTTGACTCATTCGATTTGAAAACCGCATATGGTATGAAATTGTGGCCGGAAGAATTTGGTTTTACAGGTTATGTCACGGTGCTTACCAACCAGACGTTATACCAGCCGTTGATTATTTCTTTCATCACCACAATCTGCGGTACGATTGTAGCGTTGATTCTTTCTACCTTTGGTGCATACGTATTAATTCAGTATGATATGCCGGGGCGTAACTTTTTTGCAAACATGTTATTATTTACCATGATTTTCAACGGCGGTATGATACCGACCTACCTGGTATTAAAGTCTTTGCATCTGACCAATACGCTTTGGGTGGTAATTCTCTTCCCGGCACTGAACGTTTATAACCTGGTATTGATGAGGAACTTCTTCGAGGGTATTCCTGCCAGCTTGTTTGAGTCGGCAACCTTAGACGGATGTTCCCCGATGCAGACCTTTATCAAGATTGTGCTTCCAATGTCAAAAGCAGCATTGGCATCCATCGGTTTGATGTTCGCAGTTGCATACTGGAACGATTATACACATTACAAACTGTACATCACCAACTCTGACTTATACAACTTCCAGATGAAGCTGCGTGGTATGATTATGGGTAGTGATTCACCGGCGGTAACCGCAGGTGTGACGGAGAATACGATTAAGAATGCGGCGATTATCGTTGTTATTCTTCCGTTCATGATTTTATATCCGTTCTTACAGAAATACTTTGTAAAAGGTGTTAATATCGGAGCAGTAAAAGAATAATTTTAGAATCCTAGAGGGCAGCATGTATGGCGACAATTTATTGGGCGGGGGACTCCACCGTACAATACAATGATATCACCACATATCCTCAGACCGGCATAGGGCAGGTGTTTCACCTGTTCCTAAAGCCGGAGGTGAGAGTGGAAAATCATGCAAAAAACGGCAGGAGCACCAAGAGTTTTATTGATGAGGGCAGATTAGTGCCGATAGCGGAGCGAATCACAGAAGGAGACTTTCTTTTTATTCAGTTTGGACATAATGATGAAAAAAAACAGGACCCTTCCCGCTACACAGCTCCGTTTTCGGGGTATATGTCAAATCTGGAAAAATTTGTGAATACGGCAAGGGAGAAAAAGGCATTCCCTGTGCTAATCACACCGTTAGAAAGAAGATGTTTCGTGGAAGGAGACCAGTTAGGTTTAGGTGAACATTCCGATTACGTGGCAGCCATGAAACAGACCGCAGAAAAACTGAATGTACCTCTTGTTGACCTTTACAGCATGAGCCGGGCAGAGTTGCGAAAGGCCGGTGCCCAAAAAAGCAGGGACTGGTATATGAATCTGCCGGAGGGCGTGTATCCTTCTTATATGGAAGGTCAGACGGATAATACGCACCTGCGTTATGAGGGGGCGGTGATGTATGCTGGCTGTATTGCGAGAGGGCTGAAGGAATTAGGCGGCAGATACAGTGATTTATTAGTGGCTTGGGAGTAATCTTGAGCCGCTTTTTTACTTTATTAAATTTGTTCTGAGACAGAAACAGAAGAGAGACAGAGGAAAACCGGCATGAATAAGACAGTCAACAGAGAACAGATTTTAAGCGGAAACATGGTAAAGGCAATTTTATTGTTGTCCGTACCCGTGGTGATAAACAGTTTTTTACAGACCATGTATAATTTGACGGATACCTATTGGCTGGGAAAACTGGGGACAGAGGAGTTGGCAGCCATCAATCTGGTGACTCCGGTGCAGAACCTGGTAATCAATTTCGGTGCAGGCATCACCGTGGCGGGTTCCGTACTGATTTCACAGTTTATCGGCGCGAAAAAGGATGAGGACGCAAGGTCCATGGCAAATCATATTTTTGTCTGTGCCATGGGGTTTGCCATCGTCTGTGCCGCAGTGGTGGCGGCGGCTACCCCGGCGATTGTAACCTGGCTTGGAGCGGAGGGGGAAACCT
>JAGAIK010000001.1 GCA_017626625.1 Roseburia sp. | reverse complement strand
TTGAACCCGTCCTTTACTACCGGGGTCAGCGGAAGTGACGTGGTGGCATATGCGGGAAACTTTGTGGGAAATCCCTATGTACACGGCGGAAACAGCCTGACTACGGGAACGGACTGTTCCGGTTTTGTGTCGCTGGTTTACCAGCATTTTGGCATCAGCCTGCCCCGAAGTTCTTACGCATTGCAGTCCAGCGGACAGGCAGTCAGCTATGAAAACGCCCAGCCGGGAGATATTATCTGTTATCCGGGACATGTGGCGATTTACATCGGCGGGGGCAGAATTGTCCATGCCTCCACCCCCAGCAGCGGTATCTGTTACGGCAGCGCCACATACCGGACCATCACGGCGGTGCGCCGGGTGCTGTAGTGCGAAAAAGCAACGTTTGAGGCGGACCATCACGGCGGTGCGCCGGGTGCTGTAGCGGTTGCCGGAAGCAAAGTCTTGCGGAGTGTATGAGGGTGAATGGATGTCGTAAGATTTGCCCGCCGCAATTTTGTAAATGAAGAATTTTACCGATAAATTTTTTGTATTTTGTATCAGATAGTGGTATGATAGCAAAAGAGAGATTTTTAGAGTGCTTAGGAGGGAATGCAGAATGCAGTTTGAACAGTTACAAAAAGATATGATTGCAGCGATGAAAGCGAGAGATAAAGTAAGAAAAGATGCGATTTCCGCATTGGTGTCCGCAGCAAAAAAGGCTGCCATTGATGAGGGTTGCCGTGACGACATCAAAGAAGAACTGGTGAATCGTGTGATTTTAAAGGAGGTAAAATCCGTAAAAGAGCAGATTGACAGTTGTCCGGCGGAGAGAACCGATTTATTGGAGGAATATCAGGCGAGATACGATATTTGTATGGAGTATGCACCGCAGATGATGAGTGCGGAGGAAGTGGAGCAGTTTATCACCGAAAAATTTGCCGAGGTGGTTGCCAGCAAAAATAAAGGTATGATTATGAAAAATGTTATGCCGGAATTAAAAGGGAAAGCCGATGGCAGCGTTATCAATCAGGTGGTAGCGAAATTATGTCAATCCTAAGCAGTTGGAAGGCTTTTAAGAATCAGGAGTTTCGTTTTTCTACGGTTTTAGCATTCCTTGTGATTATTTTGGCATTTATCGCCCTTCGGACCGGAGACCAGAAACAGTATTTGAATTTTGCAGAATCGTTAGATAAGACTGCAGTTCTGGTGGATGGGGACGAACTGACACTGCGGGACTTGGCGTTTTATATCGCCTTTGAAGAACAGCAGGTGGAAAAGGACGCTTATGTTTACAATCCGGAGGACACCAGCGAATACTGGAATATTTATTCCAACGGCATCTATATCCGTAAGGCGGCAAAGCAGGCAGCTTTGGATATGGCGATACATGATAAGATTTTTTATGAGATGGCATGTGACGAGGGAATCGAATTAGACGAGCAGGAGGAAAAGCGTCTTGCCAACTACCAGTATGATTTCTGGAGTGACTTAGAGGAAGAGCAGATTGCCTGGTTAGGCGTTAGTCGGGAAGTGTTAAATGAAAGTTTAAGAAAACTGGCGCTGGCGGAAAAATATCAGTCCATTTACGCCCAGATACAGAATGACACCACCGAGGAATATTCCTTTGAGGCGGAGAAGTACCAGAAACTGTTAGAGACGCATGAGGTTACAGTGATAGACGAGGTCTGGGACTATGTGCGTTTTGGATTTATCACGGTACATCATAAGGATTAAGTAGAAATTATATCTATATTAAATTTAAGAAGGCAAAATGTTATGTCAGTAAAACTAGGTAGAAATGACCCGTGCTGGTGCAAGAGCGGGAAAAAATATAAAGCCTGCCATCAGGCATTCGATGAAAGGATTGCGCTGGCGGCAGCCCAGGGACACATTGTTCCAAATCACAGTATTATCAAAAATGCAGAGCAGATTGCAGGAATTAAGGAAAGCTGTAAGATTAATATTGCAGTGTTAGATTATATTGAAGAACATATCCATGAGGGTATGAATACAGCGGAGATTGATAAAATCGTTTATGACTTGACCACAAAGATGGGAGGCATTCCGGCGCCCCTTCACTATCAGGGATATCCTTTCAGTGTCTGTACTTCGGTCAATGAACAGGTTTGCCACGGTTTCCCTTCAGAGGATGTGATTTTAAAGTCCGGTGATATTGTCAATGTGGATGTGTCTACGATACTGAATGGATATTTTTCCGATTCTTCCCGGATGTTCTGCATCGGAGAGGTAAGCCCGGAAAAACAAAGGCTGGTAAATGTCACGAAAGAATGCGTGGAGCTTGGTTTAAAGGAAGTAAAACCCTGGGGCTTTTTAGGAGATATGGGTCAGGCAGTTCACGACCATGCTTTCGCCAATGGATATACAGTTGTCCGGGAAATCGGCGGGCACGGCGTGGGATTAGAGTTCCATGAGGACCCGTGGGTCGGCTACAACAGCAGGCGCGGAGAGGAAATGCTCTTAGTTCCCGGCATGATATTTACTATTGAGCCGATGGTAAACATGGGAAAAGTGGATATTTATATTGATGATGAGAACGATTGGGAAGTGTACACGGCGGACGGAAAGCCGTCAGCCCAGTGGGAAATTATGGTACTGGTGACGGAGGACGGGCACGAGGTACTGTGCTGGTAGTGAATAAAAAATTCACATTTTCTTCAAAGAGTATTCAAAAATTAGACAATGTGTTTTCACATATGGGGGGTATATTATAATCATCACAATAAGTGATGAAACTTTTTTTCATAAATTCTCCCCCTTTTTTTAAATCCACCATTCCCCAATGGTGGATTTTTTTGCTGGTATTCTGGATTTAATAAAAAATAAAGCGGAGAAAATGGAGGAAAAGTGATGGGAAAGCAGAGAGAGACTGGGGAATGGATTTATTTTGGAGAAGCGGGGACTACGGTTCGGAAACTGGCAGGCGTGCTGGAGGGACAGGGATATGAGTTAGAATTCTGGGAGGAGGCCGGGGTGCTGGAGATTGGAATGGAAGAAGGCGTGACCATTGATTTCGAGGAGACACAGATACATCCTAAGGATGAGGTGACGGCGGCGTTTGCCAGGGACAATGGGTGTGAAGCGGTGTTTTTGGTGACCTTTCCGTCAGAGCATTATGAGAGGGCAAAACGGGTGATGAAGAAAATTCTGGAGAAAAACGGCGGAGTGTTTTGTGCGGATAACGAAAGCATGGAGCCGGTACTTCGTTAGTGTACGGACGCATTTTGGTTTAAGAAAAACATCTTACGTGGGATGCCATTAGGCAGCGTCGGTCTGCAGAGATTTATCAGGTATAAAGTGCCGGCACACAGGAATAGACAGAGTGTGAAAGGACAGAGGAATGGAGGAGGATATATGATAAAGAAATTATATGATTTGGACGCTTATCAGAGAGAGTTTGAGGCGGAGGTGCTTTCCTGTGAGGAACGGAAGGAAAAGGATGGGACGGTATATGAGATAATCTTAAATCAGACTTTATTTTTTCCGGAGGAAGGCGGGCAGAGCCCGGATAAGGGAACGCTAGAGGAGGTAAAGGTTCTGGATGTGCAGATAAAAAAGGATGTGATTGTACATACGCTGGAGCATCCCCTGGAGGCGGGGGCTAAGGTGCACGGCGTGATTGACTGGCAGCACCGCTTTTCTAATATGCAGCAGCATTCGGGAGAGCATATCTTTTCCGGACTTGTACATAGTAAATTTGGATTTAACAATGTGGGATTTCATCTGAGCGACAATATTGTCACCATGGATTTTGACGGCGTGATGAGTGCGGAGGACGTAGCGGATATTGAGTACCGGGCAAATGAGGTGATTGTGGGAAATCTTCCGGTGCAGGTGACCTTTCCGGCGAAGGAGGAACTGGCGGTGTTAGATTACCGCAGCAAAATAGAGATTGAGGGACAGGTGCGGATTGTGACGATTCCCGGTGTGGATGTCTGTGCCTGCTGTGCACCCCATGTAAGGCATACCGGGGAAATCGGTATGCTGAAGGTGATGAGCCTTTCTAATTATAAGGGCGGCGTCCGCATCAGTATTCTTTGCGGTTTCCGGGCACTGTTTGCGTTCCGCCAGAAGGCGGAGATTATTTCCGACATCTCCGGAAGCCTTTCGGCTAATCAGGAATTGCTGCCAGAATTAGTAGAAAAAATGAAAAACTCAAATCAGGATTTAAAATATAGACTGGCAGGTGCAAAGCAAAAGCTCATGGAGGGAAAATTAGCGGAGATACCGAAGGAGCAGGAGCATGTGGTCTTATTTGAGACGGATATTGAGACACAGGTCA
>JAGAIK010000181.1 GCA_017626625.1 Roseburia sp. | reverse complement strand
GGACTGGGATGACGCGGGAAAAAGAAATGGCATTTTCCGCTTTGAGGGCAAGGTCTGGAACCGGGAAACGGATTCCGAGAACGGCAATTATGATTATCTGATGGGAGCAGACTTAGACACCGATAACCGTGAGGTTGTGGAGGAAGTGACAAACTGGGGAAAATGGTATCTTGATACGGTACATATGGACGGCTTCCGCTTGGATGCGGTAAAACATATCAGCTTTGACTTTTACCGGGAATGGTTAAAGCAGATGCGGCAGCATACGAAAACGGAACTTTTCACTGTGGGAGAATACTGGGCAAAGGAAACGGAAAAGCTGACCCATTATCTTGAAGTGACGGAGCACAGCCTGTCTCTTTTTGATGTTCCGCTGCATTTCCATTTTCTTGCGGCGGCAACCTCGGACGGCAACTATGATATGTCGAAATTATATGAGGATACCCTGACAGGGACAGACCCGGAACATGCGGTGACCTTTGTGGACAATCACGATACACAGCCGGGACAGGCGTTGTATTCCTTTATTCCGGCGTGGTTTAAGCCCATAGCCTATGCTCTGATTTTACTCCGAAAAGTGGGGACGCCCTGTGTGTTTTACGGAGATTATTACGGAATCCCCCATGACGGCGTGGCGCCTGTGCGGGGCGTAAAAACCCTCCTGAAAATAAGGGAGTGTTATGCCTATGGGGAGGAACAGTTGTATTTTGATGATTCTTCCTTAGTGGGATTTACGAGAACGGGAGATGCGGAGCACGAAAATTCCGGTATTGCGGTGTTATGCACCGACAGCGTCAGCGGGAAAAAGAGGATGGCGCTGGGAACTGCCTTTGCCGGAAAAAAGATGGTGGATGCCATGGGAGGAATGGCAGACCCGGTGGTCATCGGGGCAGACGGCTTTGGAGAATTTCCGGTAAACGGCGGTTCCGTGTCGGTCTGGGTGACGGAAGAGGCGGGAGAAATGCTGTATACGACAGTGGAGTAGCCGGGTCAGCTTTTGGCTAAAACCGGGGGGATACCGCCGGTTATCTTGCCATAATATCAATAATTTCCGCCACGTACATGGTGTGCATATCGCCGTCGGGGTACCATTTTTCCATGATATGGGAATCAAAAAAAGAATCCTCCGTAATTTTCGTGGCGGACATTTTTTTGCAGAGCAGGACGAAATTTCCCTCGTCAATATAGGGAATGCTGTGGCGGAAGCTTAAGGTCAGTCCTGCCTGCTCGATTTTGTTTTCCCCGCGTCCCGAATGGGAGCCGCAGTAATTTAAGGCTTCCCGGTGGGTTTCGTCAAAAAAAGTAATGGAGAAAAATTCCCCCGCATCGAGCAGCTCTTTGGTATACCTGGAATCACGGATAAAAATAAAGGCGGCATTTTTTCCCCACAGAACGCCCACGCCGCCCCAACTGACGGTCATGGTGTTGGCTTTTGCCTTGGTCCCGGCAGTGACTAAAGCCCATTCTTTTCCGAATTTGGTAAAAGGATTAAATTCCAGCATATCCGCCGGCATTGGTTGAAAGGTGTGCATCATCGTATTCTCCTTATCATTCATACTGTACAAATTTCCTAAAAATATTATAGCGTTCGTGACAGAAAATAACAAGACGGAAGTTCCGTTATTCTGAAAAATCGGTAAAAACATTACCCGCAGCCTGTCATGTCTTATATAACAATGAATTATAGATATGGATAAAAGATATAACTCTAAGGAATGCGGTTTATAAACAGCCGGAATAATCTTGACACTAAAAAAAGAAAGTATCATAATGGGGTTCAGTAAAAAAAATAGTTGCGGAGGAATTGTTATGGATATCAGATTTGAGAAAAGAGACGTGTTAAAAGAAAAACCGGACCAGAAGCATCTTGGCTTTGGGAAATACATGACAGATTATATGTTTGTTATGGACTGGACAAAGGAAGACGGCTGGAAGGATGCAAGGATTGTACCTCATGCACCCATTACCTTAGAGCCGTCCTGTGTGACGCTTCATTATGCACAGGAGACGTTTGAGGGACTGAAGGCATACCGTACCGCAGAGGGCAAGATTCAGTTGTTCCGTCCGGAAATGAATGCAAAGAGAATGATTAACTCCAATGCCAGATTATGTATGCCGGAGTTCCCGGTGGACATGTTTGTGGAGGCAGTAAAGGCACTGGTAAAGGTGGAGGAAGAATGGGTTCCCTCAGAGCCGGAGACTTCCCTTTATATCCGTCCGTTTATGTTTGCCACGGAAGCGGCGTTAGGCGTACATATGGCATCCGCTTATAAATTTATGATTATCTGCTGCCCGGTGGGCGCTTATTATGCAGAGGGTATCAACCCGGTGAAAATTTTAGTGGAGGATGAGCTGGTACGTGCCGTAAAAGGCGGTACAGGATTTACCAAATGCGGCGGTAACTACGCAGGCTCTATCTTAGGTCAGGTAAAGGCAGAGAAGATGGTAGTTATGCGCTTTACTTTATGGGAACTCTCGGCAGCAATGAAAAGGCAATATATGTATCTGAGGATAAGGCAAAAAGTTTTACTAAATTAACTGATTATAATAAATACACCTTAGCTAAATCCAG
>JAGAIK010000180.1 GCA_017626625.1 Roseburia sp. | reverse complement strand
CTTTGTGCCGTCTGCCTCACCACCTTAACTCCAGCCCCCTTTTGCCGCCCGAATCTTATAGGAATCAAAAAGAGAACCCCTCCCTAGGCGTCCTCCTTATACTTCTCCAACTCCCCAATATACCTCTCCCCAATATAACTAACCTTCGCCCCCTTACGTTTCACATACCCCAGCCTCATCCGCTCGCTTTCCACCAGCGGAATCGCAATATAATCTCCCCCGTTCAGCTCCTGGCAAATCATTCCGGAGCACAGCGTATAAGCATTCAGCCCCACCATAAGATTCAGCAGCGTAGCACGGTCATTTGCCTTAATCAGCCGCTTATATTCATAAGTGCTCTTCATTTCCTCCGCCAGATATAGGGAATTATACTTTCCCTGGTCAAAGGAAAGACAGGGATACTCGTCTAACTCCGCCATGGAAATCTGCTTCTTTCCCGCCAGGGGATGCCCCGACCACAGATAGACATAGGTATCACAGCAGAATAGCTCCACAAATTCCAATCCGTTTTCCCGAATGATTTTCGTCATCACCTTCTCATTGAAATCATTGAGATAAAGCACGCCGATTTCACTCTTGAAATTTTTTACATTTTCAATTACATCATAGGTGGTGGTCTCATGCACCGCAAACTCATACTGTTCCATACCCACTGCCTTGACGGTCTCCACAAAGGCTTTCACCGCAAAGGTGTAATGCTGCATGGACACGCTGAATTTTTCCTTCGTTTTCTTTTCTATATATTTTGCAGACAGCAGACCGAACTGCTCCGTCACCTGCCTGGCATATCCTAAAAATTCCTCTCCCTCCGGGGTAATCACGATGCCCCGGTTCGAGCGCAGGAAAATCTGCAGTCCGATTTCCGTCTCCAATTCCTTCATATTCTCCGACAAACTGGGCTGGGAAAGAAACAGCCGTTTTGCCGCCTCGTTCATGGAGCCGCATTCTGCAATGGTCAGTGCATATTTTAACTGCTGCAGTGTCATAGTGTCTGCCTCTTTTCTTCTTCCAAATAGCGTTTTTTGCTGGAAAATCCTCTGCCTGAAACCTCGCTGACACGGTTAATAATAACAAACGCCTCCGGGTCTACCTCATGAATCAGTTTTTCCGTCTTTGACAGCTCCCTCATGGAAACCACCGTGAGAAGCATTCGGGTTTCTTTTCCCAGATACCCGGTTTCACTGTTTAAGAGGGTGACGCCCCGGTCAATGTCCGTCAAAACGGCGGAACGTATTTCTTCTATCCGGTTGCTGATTACCTTAATCTGCATTTTCGCGGTTCCTAACATCAGGCATTTATCCAATACCACGCTGTACACAATAATCAGCAAGAGTCCATATAAAATCTGTTCCCCGGTGCTTTTGAATGCCTGCAATAATAAGATAAGCATATCAAACATATAGATAGACCGTGATACCGGAATTTTAAAATATTTTTTGAGAATCAGCGGCGGAATATCCATCCCTCCGGTGGAGGCACCCATCCGAAGCACCAGTCCCATGGCACCGCCGACGCAGATACCGCCGAACACCGTACAAAGTATCAAATCCTCCGTTATCCGGTAATCTCCCAGCAACCTTGTGATTATCTCTAATGCGATGGGGTAGCTAAACGTACTGATAATCGTATTTGCCGCAAACTTCCAGCCAAAAACAGCCAGCCCCAGCAAAAACATTGCCGCATTAAAAACAAATACAAATACCGACACCGGAAGCTCTGTCACGTGATTGACAAAGAGCGCTATACCCGTTGTTCCTCCGGTAATCAGCCCGCCGGGCAGGATAAACATTGCAATTCCGAATGCGTACAGGAAGTTTCCCAGTATAACCGCTAATGTTTCCAATAATCTTTTTAACACCTGATTCATCTCTTACTCTATTCCTTTTCCCATTTTCTTATCCCCAAACAGCGAAACATGACTATCCAGACAGTACACTATTCCTCGTCCCCGAAATCCTCCACGTCAGCCCTGCGTGCCTTTCTTTTCGGTTTGCTCTCCTTTTCCAGGGCTGTCCGTATCAGGCTGCGGATTGCCTTATAAATCTCACGGATAATACTGAAAATAAAGAACATGACAATAAACCCAATGACGCCGAACATAATATCCGCAAATTCCATATTTCCGGTATTGCTGACTTTCTGCCCGATTTCAATGGCAAAGGTGATTACGATAATCAGCGTAAAGACATAAATCCACGCCACCACCATCACATGGTCATGGTTTGCCAGCCATTTAAACAGCGGGTAGATGACAAAAATAAGCGCCATGCCAAGGACGCCGATAACCAGAAAATGCAGTTCCTTATCGGTGAAATTGTATTCGTACGCATCATTGAGCGTTAAAAGCTTACTGTGTATCCGGGCAATCAAATCTATGATTCCATATAAAAATTCCTTCATGTTTTCCTCCCATTCTTTTCCGCAGGCACTGCCGCATTGAGGCAATGGCTTTGTACAATTTTGAAAATAGATTACCACCATTTCCTTTCCGGCACAAGTAAAAGTTGTGGTTTAAAGGGGATATAAAAAAACATTGACATATTTTTACACCCTTCGTATAATATTAATATAGATGAGCAATCATCAGGCGGG
>JAGAIK010000179.1 GCA_017626625.1 Roseburia sp. | reverse complement strand
GAACATCTAATCTCTTCCCATAGTCACAAAAACAGAGCTTTCTTTGTGCAATCTGCCAATCTCAGTTATCGACAGCCCCTTCTGACACCCGAATCAAAAATTTGTTTTTTCCTAGAAAAATTATACCATTTCCAGGTATTATCTTGCAAGGGTGTCTTGCCATTCACACGTTAATGTACTATAGTATAAAGTAAGCAGGCTCACTGCAAGCCTGCTTACTT
This sequence comes from Roseburia sp., assembly GCA_017626625.1. Classification (GTDB taxonomy): domain Bacteria; phylum Bacillota; class Clostridia; order Lachnospirales; family Lachnospiraceae; genus Roseburia. The sequence continues at coordinate 2,217 of JAGAIK010000179.1, read as the reverse complement.
TAACGAAAAAAATGCCACGCATTTTTTGAGTATCCCGTACAGGCTGACTGCAAGCCTGCTTACTTTAACGAAAAAAATGCCACGCATTTTTTGAGTATCCCATACAGGCTGACTGCAAGCCTGCTTACTTTGACGAAAAAAAGGTGAAAATATGAAAGATTTAAAAGAGCTGAGAGAAGAGATTGATAAAATTGACAGACAGATGGTATCGCTGTACCAGGAGCGGATGGAGATTGCCACAGGAGTGGCGGAATACAAAATTGAAACAGGAAAAAAGGTGTTCGACAAGGAGCGGGAGGAGAGCAAACTGGCAACCCTTACCGCATTAGGTGACAGCGATTTTAATAAAAACGGCATCCGGGAATTATTTGAGCAGATTATGTCCATGAGCAGGAAGCGGCAGTACCAGCTTCTGACCGCCCACGGTATTTATGAAAAACCGGATTTTACCGAAGTGGAAAAATTAGATTACCGGAAAGCAAGAATTGTATTTCAGGGGACGGAAGGGGCATACAGCCAGCTTGCCCTGAAAGAATATTTCGGGGAAAATACCGACAGCTACCATGTGGAAACCTGGCGGGACGCCATGGAGGCAATTCGGAGCGGAGAGGCGGATTTCGCCGTCCTTCCCATTGAAAATTCCTCCGCAGGCATTGTATCGGAAAATTATGATTTGATGGTGGAATATGACAACTGCATCGTAGGAGAGCAGATTATTAAAATCGACCATGCCCTGTTAGGACTGCCGGAGGCGGAGCTTTCCGATATCACGGATGTCTATTCCCACCCGCAGGCGTTAATGCAGTGCGGAAGCTATTTAGAGAGCCACAGGGAGTGGGAGAAGCACAGTCTGAAAAATACGGCGATGGCAGCACAGAAAATCAAGGCGGACGGCAAAAAAAATAAAGCCGCCATTGCCAGCAGCCTTACCGCAGACATTTACGGGCTAAAGATATTAGAGGAGAGCATTCAGGAAAATAAGACCAATGCCACCCGTTTTATCATTGTGTCAGGAAAACGGATTTTTACCAGGGACGCAGGGAAAATCAGCGTCTGCTTCGAGATTCCCCATGAAAGCGGTTCCCTCTATCATATGCTGTCCCATTTTATCTATAACGGAATCAACATGAACCGGATTGAGTCAAGACCGGTGCAGGGAAAAAACTGGGAATACCGCTTTTTCATTGATTTCGACGGAAACTTAAACGACGCAGCGGTGCAGAATGCCCTGCAGGGTCTGAAGGAAGAGACCATCAGTTTAAAAATACTTGGAAATTATTAAATAGTTACCTGCGAAAAAAATACAGGTGGCAGAAAGACAGGACAGAGAAGGTTCAAAAAAATGGAAAGTACAAAAAATTTAATCTTATACAAAAATTTTGAAAACGGAAAACTTTTTTACAACATGACCTGGGTCATGGAAAATTACACAAATGAATATTATAACAAAGAGGATATCGGGGCGTTGTTTTACGAATGCTTCAACCAACTGTCGGAGCTGGCGGTAAGCCATGGCTTCCGGGGAAATCTGTGGCACAATTTCCTTGCTTTTCTTCTGGTGAATAACGAGAATGCCTACAGCAGGGCATGTGAAATCCGCGGGGAAGTGGAGGGCTCTATCAATGACATTGCCCTTCATGATTTTAAGATTATCAAGGGACTGTTTGACTTTGATTTCCGCACCTTTGCAAAAGTCTACGGGGTGGACTGTATCGACGCCATCCTGTGTTATGAGAGCATGGAACACAGCGGAAAAATGTTCAACCAGCGTATCCGTGACCGTATCTGCGAGCTGACGGAAAAATTAGAGCAGACCAAAGACGTCAGGGATTTTAAGGCGGCAGTGACGGAGTTTTACCGGGAATTTGGCGTAGGAAAACTAGGCCTACATAAGGCATTCCGCATTCAGCACAGGGAAGAGGGAGCGCAGATTGTTCCCATCACCAATATCGCCCATGTAAAATTAGAGGATTTGGTGGGTTATGAGATTGCCAAGCAGAAGCTTATCGACAATACGGAAGCCTTTGTCAACGGCAAGGAGGCAAACAACTGCCTGCTGTTCGGCGATGCGGGCACCGGAAAATCCACCAGCATCAAAGCCATCGCAAACCGCTACTATGAAAAAGGCTTACGCCTCATCGAGGTCTATAAGCACCAGTTCTGCGATTTGAATGATGTGATAGCCCAGATAAAGAACCGCAATTACAAATTTATTAT
>JAGAIK010000178.1 GCA_017626625.1 Roseburia sp. | reverse complement strand
GTCTTCGCTGATACGGTCCAATATCACGGATTTTGGCACTACCTGTCTGCTGTTTTGCATAAGCAGCTTTAAAATGGCGTATTCCGTTTTGGTCAGCTTCACCGCCGTTTCCCCGATATGTGCTTCATGGCACAGCAGGTCTAAATGCAGTTCCCCGAAAATAAGTTCTCTGCTGTCCTTTTTATTTTCCTGCTTTCGCAGTTGCACTGTGATTCTCGCTAACAGTTCTTTTGTGTCAAAGGGCTTTGTCAGGTAGTCCGCTGCGCCGTCTAAGAGAACCTTTACCTTGTCCTCCACATCTATTTTGGCGCTAATTACAATGACGGGCTTCTCTTTTAATTTTGGCAGAATTTCCTCGCCGGAGAGTCCCGGCAGCATTAAGTCAAGGAGTATCACGTCTGCTTTTCTCTGCTCTAAAAGCAGCAGCGCTTCTGTGCCGGAATAGGCACGCAATACCTGATAACCCTCCCTTGTCAGTACCTCTTCTAACATGTTTCCAATATAAACATCATCATCAATGACTGCGATTGTGTACATAGCTGCCTCCCGTATCATTTATTATACACATCATTCTACATATTCTTCAAATTTAATATAATCAATAGGGCATTGCCTTTCTTGAAATCTCTGTATTATATTATTAAAATACCACCCAATATCTGTTATGGATTCTCTGCTATTCTCAACTGTTCTTCTGTTAATATTTAAATCAATTACTATTTCTTTTGTATTTTTAGCCAATAAGGTTATTCCCTCCCTAGCGTTTTCATAATACAAATTAAGACCCACTCGTTCAAAATTATCTTGTTTCTTATTGACTAATTCTTGCAGTTCATTTGCCGAAAGATAATCTTTTTGCCAATCAAAATCATCATCATCTCCCAATGGCAAATATTCAATATTTTTTTCGGTATCATAATATTTCCATCCCAGTTCATTTAATAAATTTATCACATCTATAATTCTTTCAGAATACCTACTACAATTTATCTCTAAAATTGCCTCTCTTGCCATAAAAATTCCTCCCTAATCAAGTAATTCTGTATATGTAATTCCTTTCTTCGCCAGCCATTGCTTTATAGAATCTGGAATTGGTGTATTTGAAAACAATTCATACGTTGCACCATTTTCTGTTGCTATTCGCAATCGGTCTCCCATATCGGATTTAAACTTAGCTAGCTTATTCGGGTTATTCTCCAAAATATCCCAATATTGTCCGGACTTTGCTTCCCACCAGCGATTTCCTATACCGCCATCGAAATCTCTGCCATCAACACTAAATGAACCATCACCTCCAATATTTTTAGTTAAATAATCTTCAAAACCATGACCTATTAATCCTTTTGCTGATGTACTGCCGCCCTCTATCGCCTCATCCACATACTTTCCAAGCTCCCCGGCACGTTTTTCCGCTTTTCCAGCTTTTCCAGCCGCCTCTCCTGCCTTTTCAGCCGCCTTCGCAATATCCGCAGCGTCTTCCATATGCCCGACGACCTTACCGCCAATTTTTACCGACGTTTTCCCTGTGCCGACTGCTTCTCCTATCCCCGGAACAAACGCCAGCCCGGACAGCAATGCGTTCGACCAGTCCCCTTCCGCTGCATACCATGCCGTATTGATTCCGTCAAAAGCCGCTCCCACTGCTGGAAGAAGCCCGGCTACGTCAAGAAGGAGATGCCAGTCTATTTCCTGTTCTTTCACATTCTTTTCCGCAGTTTCATAGCACTGCACACAATCAGAAAATGTCTGCAACAGCTTCTCCACCTCTGCTCTCTCTTCTGTCACTGCCTGACATTCCCTGTCCAGACGGCTTATCATGTCTTTGTAACCGGACATCTTGCTGATATTATCTTTTACTGCATACAGTCTTTCTTCACACTTCCTCAAGTCCTCTATCATTGCAGTAAATTCTTTCTTTATCCGAAGACACTCTTTCAGGTCAATTTGAAATTCTGCCATTTTCTGTCTCCTTATGTAGTATTTTGTCCAAAACATACTAACATAATTTGACTGAGATTTTTCATTTTTGCGACAGACAACACGGGAAATGGGACGAATAACCAGTTTTTTTCCTAAAACGCCTTTCTATCCTTTCATGCGTTATAATAGCAGAAAGAGACAGACATAAACTGCCTGCCCCTTTCTGCCATTATAACGCACTCTTTTATATATTACTATGAAATTCTTCGCATTCTCCCCAAAATTTTATACTGTCAAGGTTATTTCACACAAGCCGTCAGCGCCCCATCCTTAACATCAATCAGAATGGTATCCCCCTCCTGCACCTTATCCGCAAGAATTAATTTCGCAGACAGTGTTTCCACATGCTTCTGCAGGAAACGCTTTAAGGGTCTTGCGCCGTACACCGGGTCATAGCCGTGTTCCACGATAAAATCCTTTGCCGTATCGGAAATCTCCACACTAATTTCCCGGTCGGAAAGCCTTCCGTTCAATTCTGCCATCAGCAGCGTAATAATATTTCCGATATTATCCTTTGTCAGCGGCTTAAACATAATAATCTCATCCAGACGATTCAAAAACTCCGGACGGAAATGTCCCCGCAATTCATTCTGCACCGCTTCCTCACAGGCGGGATTGATGTTGCCGTTCTCATCAATGCCCTCTAACAGATGGGCGGAACCTAAATTTGACGTCATGATGATAATGGTATTTTTAAAGTCCACGGTACGCCCCTGGGAGTCCGTGATACGTCCATCATCCAATACCTGCAGCAATACGTTAAATACGTCAGGATGTGCCTTTTCCACCTCATCAAACAGTACCACAGAATAGGGTTTCCTGCGGACTGCCTCCGTCAGCTGACCGCCCTCGTCATAGCCCACATATCCCGGAGGCGCTCCGATTAAACGGGACACGGAATATTTCTCCATGTACTCACTCATATCAAGACGCACCATATTCGCCTCATCATCGAAAAGGCTTGCCGCCAACGCCTTTGCCAGCTCTGTCTTACCAACTCCGGTGGGTCCTAAAAACAGGAAGGAACCGATGGGCTTGCTGGGGTCTTTAATCCCTGCTTTGGAACGGATAATCGCCTCCGTCACCTTGGTGACGCCCTCGTCCTGTCCCACCACCCGTCTGTGGAGTTCCTCATCTAAATGCAGGGTTTTATTCCGCTCGCTCTCCGTCAGCTTTGCCACCGGGATTCCCGTCCAGCGGGAGATAATGCGGGCGATTTCCTCTTCACTGACATTTTCATGAACCAGTGAAAGGTCACGGTTTTTCACTTCCTCTTCCTCAATTTCCAACTGCTTCTCTAACTGGGGCAGTTTGCCATACTGCAATTCTGCCGCCTTCTCTAAATCATAATTCTGCTGGGCAGCCGTTATCTCATTTCTGGTGGCTTCTAATTCTTCCCTGAGCTTTTGTACCCGCTCCACGGATTTCTTTTCATTTTCCCATTTTGCCTTTTTATTATTAAACTCATCACGGAGTTCTGCTAACTCTTTCTGTAAATTGGCGAGACGCTCCTGGCTCAGACGGTCCGTCTCTTTTTTCAGCGCCGTCTCTTCAATCTCCATCTGCATGATACGGCGGTTTTCCTCGTCAAGCTCTGTCGGCATGGAGTCAAGCTCCGTCTTAATCAGGGCACACGCCTCGTCCACCAGGTCGATTGCCTTATCCGGCAAGAAACGATCGGAAATATAACGGTTAGAAAGTACCGCTGCGGAAACTAACGCTCCGTCCGTAATCTTAACGCCGTGAAATACCTCATACCGTTCCTTTAAACCACGGAGAATGGAGATGGTATCCTCCACCGTAGGCTCATCCACGGTAACAGGCTGGAAACGGCGCTCTAGTGCCGCATCCTTTTCAATGTATTCCCGGTACTCGTCTAAGGTGGTGGCGCCGATACAGTGCAGCTCGCCCCTTGCCAGCATTGGCTTTAACAACTGTCCTGCGTCCATGGCGCCGTCGGTTTTTCCGGCTCCCACAATGGTGTGCAGTTCGTCAATAAACAGGATAATCTGTCCGTCAGAATTTTT
>JAGAIK010000177.1 GCA_017626625.1 Roseburia sp. | reverse complement strand
TTTCACTCCGATAATAGAAAAAGGGTGTTCTATTCGGTTCATATTTACAAGCTCATCATATAATTTTTCTGCGGAATAATCCTTTTTCCTAATCATACTGCTCATTCCTCTTCCTAAAAAGGCAAATGTAAATAATAGAAACGCAAACTTTATTACATCACCTTTAAGAAACCCAATGTCACTGCACTCTGTATATATCAGGGAAAACAAAAACGTAATAGACGCAAATAATGTTTCCCACATACCGTCCTTAGCAGTTCCAATATAGGCTTTTCTTTTTTCTAATAACAATTTTAACTCTGTTTTATCTATTAAAAGGTGTATCAATTTTCTCCTCCTTAATTATAGCCAACTCTTTTGCAATTAACAATACAAAATTCTTTTCCGGGAAATCAACTTGGAAGTGTAAAAAAGACATAAATTTGAAAAAAGATACTTTTATTATAAAATCTGTTTTATGATATTACAACTTAAATATTAAAAATGCTTCAAAAGATTGTCACCATCTTTTGAAGCATTTTTTTACTGCACGTTCCGCACAACGCTCTCCACATCCACTCCATATTCCCCAATCACGGAGCAGAACCGCTCTTTGATACTGTCCACTAAAAGCATGGCTGCCTGGTCTGTACCGATAAAGGGCACAAAGCCCCCTGCCATGGCTGCATGTCCGCCTCCGCTGCCGATGCCCTCCAATGCCCGGCTGACGATTTTTCCCGCATCCAGCGCCTTTTTCTCACTGCGCACCGAGAGCTTAATTCCATCTGCATTCCGGGAATACACCACAGAAAAAGATACCGTCACTAAAGCTAACATGAAATCCGAAACACTGGCAATCAGCGCCGGCGGACAGTTTTTCCCCGTATCTGCAAAGCTGACGTTCCCATACACCTGAATGCTGGAAATTGCCTGGGAATATGCCAGCAAATCCTCAAAATAAAGATTGCTGTTCTGCAGCATATGAATGGTTTCCTTATCGCATAAATCAAACATACGGTAAATCATTTCCACATCCATCTTAGAAGCACCCCTGGACAAATTCATGGTATCCATGCGAATCCCAAAGGTCAGCGCCGTGGCAGTCTTTTCGTCCATGGGTATGTCATTTTCAAAGAAATAGCTGGCTACAATAGAGGCACAGGCGCCCACCTCCGGCCGGATATCGGAAAAACGGTAGGAAAATTTATCGTTTAAGGGGTGATGGTCAATGCAGATAATCTCATCTCCCGCTATATCAATGATGTTGGAATTTCCCTTCTGGGCATCCACTAAAATCACCTCGTCCTCATCCGTAAGAATTGCCGACAAATCCTCCACGTCTAAAAGCGTTATCTCCATCAATTCCCGCATTTTATCCGTATTATAACGGTCAATTTTTCCCTTATAACAGATATCTGCGCAAATCCCTCTGTGCTTTAAAAGCTGCTGTAGCCCATAGGCGCTGGCAATGGCATCCGGGTCTGGAAAATTATGGGTCTGAATATAGACATGCTCCCGGTTAATCTGTTCTAATAATTCATCTAATTTTGTCATTTTCTACTATTCTCCCGCATCATAAATTCGTTGTCATTCGTGTGGGTTTTCTTCTGTTTTATCAACCGCCTGCTAAAATAATTTCAGTTCTGCAAGCTGCGAAAATTTTTCTATCCTGGGGACCTCGGCATCAATGGTTCCGAAGCCATAAGCAGCATGGACAAATTTCACGCCCGCCTTCCTGCTGGCATCATAATCTCCCTGAATATCCCCCACATAAACCGCCTCATCTAACCGGCTGCGCTCTGCCACCAGACGGATATTATCGCCCTTCTGCAGCAGATTATTTCCGTAGCACTCTATGTCCTCGAAATAATCCCAGAACTGATAGTAATCCAAAAAGGCTTCTATATAACCTTTCTGACAGTTGCTGACAATATAAAGAGGATACTTTTCTTTTAGCTTTGCAAGGGTTTTCTCTAAATCGGGATAGAGCACTCCGCCATGTTTCCGCAGATAATCATTTTCCGTTCCGCAGCAGAGCTCTAACAACTCCATGCGTGCCTCCTTCTCCAGCGCCGGAAAAAGAATGTCTGCAATCACGTCCATGGTTTTTCCCATGACGCCGCGGATATCTTCAGTGGTTATGTCCCCCAAAAGGATTTCTTCCGCCTTCTTCCCCCTTTTCTTTCCATATTCCGCTATAGCAAGATTCCAGGATTCTGCCACATTTGCCGCAGAATCCCACAAGGTTCCGTCCATATCAAAAATAATGCCCTGCTTCATCTCTCCCGCCATTCCTTTCTATAACTTATAGATTTCCGTATATTTCTTTTTAAAATAGCGAATCAGCGGCTCCGCCGAAACTTCTTTTCCGCATACATCTGCAATGACTTCCTTCGGCGTTCTGGTGCTTCCATACCAGTGAATTTTCTCATTGAGCCATCTGGTAATCTCACTGATTTTTCCGGCTGCAAGGAGTTCGTCCACAGAGCCTAACTCTTCCTCCATAGTGTCTAAATACATACCGTCATAAATACTGCCTAAAAGATAGGACGGGAAATAGCCGAAAGAGCCGTCCGACCAGTGCATATCCTGTAAAATCCCCTCCGCATCATTCGCAGGAACGATGCCTAAATATTCTTTCATTTTTTCATTCCAGAGTCCCGGCAAATCCTCTGCCGCCACATGCTCCCTGAAAATTGCTTTCTCTATCTCATACCGCACAATAATGTGGAAGCAATAGGTCACCTCGTCCGCCTCGGTGCGAATCAGACTGTTTCTTACATGATTGATTTCCCGGTAAAATTCGTCCAAAGAAATCTCCTGAAACTGCGGCAATAGCTGTCCTAATTTTTCATAAATCGGCAGCCAGAAATTCTTGTTGCGCCCTAAAATATTTTCGTAAAAGCGGGACTGGCTCTCATGAATCCCCATGTAATAGCAGCTCCCCGCCACGGTGTTGTCATAGGCAGGATTGACATTCTGCTCAAAAATCCCATGTCCGCCCTCGTGAATAGCAGAAAACATCGCGCTTAACGGCTCCGTCTCGTAATAATGGTTGCTGACACGCACATCCTTAGAGCTGAAATTCAGGGTAAAGGGATGCTCGGTCTCTCCCACCGCCCCCTTTTCCCGGGAAAATCCGATATAATCTAAAAGCATCCACTGTACTTCCTTTTGGGCGTTCACGTCGAAATGCCCCTGAAACTTCGCATCCTCCGGCTGTTCTGCCGCAAGTATCTGTTTCACCAGCGGAATCAGTTCCTTTTTCAAATCACCAAACAGGCGGTCAATCGTGGCAGAATCCATGCCCTCCTCATATTTATCCAAAAGCACATCATAGACCTCTTTTCCGGGGTCTGTATAGCCTGCCAGTTCCTCCGTCATGGCAATCATGTTTTTCAGATGCGGCAGAAACACAGAATAGTCCGACGCATTTTTTGCCTCCCTCCAGGCATTTCCCGCTTCCGCCTGTGCCCTCACATACGCCTCATACCGCTGTGCAGGAATCCGTTTGTCCTTATCCATATCGCGCTTCATCCGGGTGACGATAAATTTCATCTTATCATCTAACTGTTCAAATTCCTCCGGTTTTGCCAGAGCATCCAACATCTCCCCCAGTTCTTCGGAGGTTCCCATTTCAAAGGCTTTTGTGGAAAAATAAGTCATTGCGTCCACATGGCCTGCTAACCCTTCCTTTGGAGTTCCGGTCTCCATATCCCAGTAAAGCAGTGTGGTCACATGGTCATACTGGCTTTTCTCTTCTAAATATTTTTGAAATCTCTCTAATGTCTCACTCATTCATTTTCTCCAATTCTTTTTCAACTATTTTTTCTTAACATCAAAAGGCATAGGAAGAATGTCCCAGTATTTCTTCCTATGCCCTATCTTACCACAACCTGCCTAAGCTGTCACTTGTTGTTTTTTCAGTATTCTCCATGCAGCAATCACCAACACTGCCATAACCGCCGCTCCACAGGTAATCCAGACTGTGGGACCGCCTTCCACCAAAAGCCTTCCTGCCGTCTGCAGCCCGGCGGGAAGCATTCCCCGCATCCCCCGCTCCAACAGGTTCGGAAGTCCTAAGCACAATGCCATCCAGACCGCCCAGACGCTCCACCACGCCTTCGCCCCGTATTTCATGGTGATTGCCCCCACAAAAAATTCCAGACACCAGATTCCCGCCATTACAGGCAGCAGGATTTTCGGCTGCAACAGCACCCGGATGTCTCCCATGACCTCCTGCGCAGGAAAAAGTATTCCTGCCAGCAGGCGCTCAATTCCGTATAAAATCCAGGAACCAAGAAAAAGTACCAACAGCTCCGCCATGGCAAATCCCCAGTAACCGCCAATGATTTCACGTCTGGTTCGCCCCATGGAAACAGCAAGATTGAAATTCCGTGCAAATACACTTAAGGTAAGCGCTGCCTGAAAAATCAAAGATACCCCCAAAGCCGTGCCGGTTCCCACCGGAATATAATAAGAAGAAACCGTGTTCACCTGTACGCAGGCAATCACAAGACCCAGCAGATAGGAAACTGCCAGAGCTACCCCAAGGGCTTTCACACTTTTTTCTTCTATTTTCATTACTTCTATCATCATTTTCCTCATTTCCACTCATTTCCCCCTTCCAGGTAATTTTCCGCTTCTCTTTATACCTTCACCTCATAAGCAGACAAAATCTTTTTCCAACACAATGCTCCCGCCACACACAGCAGAACCGCCACACACAGCAGAGGCAGAAACAAGATTCCAGTCTCTCCGTTCAAAATAAGAATCAAGCCTCCCTTACAGATAAACAAAACTCCTCCCCCTATAGCGGCGGCACAGTAAAACAGTACTGTCAGCAGGGCGCCTTTCCATCCAAACTTCATACTGGCACATCCCATCAGTTCTCCTGCACCTACGCCCGTTATCAGAAGCAGCAGATATATTCCCATCCATTTAAAACTGCCTCCTGTCAGCCAGTTTCCCACTGCCACAAAGAGAAAAATCTGAATTGCCAGCAGCCATGCCATAAACTGGATGCCCCATATCGTTTCCGAACGTCTCGCCCCAAAAGACATGGCAATTCCTATCCCCGGCACTCCAAAAGAATTTATCCCAATCAGTGGAAGCATAAGCCCCATGATTACCGCATAAATTCTAAATTGCCGCGCCACCTCCGCTGCACCGTCTTCCCCGGCGGATAAACTGGTGAGGCTCATAAAAAAAGTGTAAAAAAGCACAATCAATACGAAAAAAAGAAAGGTTTTTTCTGCCCGTTTTCCCCAAAACTTCAAATTGCTGATAACGGACTGCTCTGAAAATGACTTGCTTTTTGTCTCCATGGCTATTCCTCCAATCCGCACAATGCCACAAACACATTTTGTAAATTTACAGGCTGAAGCTGAAGCTCCGGGCTCTTAGCAATCTGCTCTCCCTCTTTCAGCAAAACCGTAACACCCTTGCTTCTTCCTATGGTTTCCACCTGATGAATCTCCATGCCTGCGGTTGCCAAATCCACCGCCTCTGCCGGTCCGCTGACCCTGACGCACCTTCCCACCAGATGTTCCGTATTTTCCTTCAGCAAAATTCCATGGTTTTTCACGAAAATCACTTCTTCAAATACATTTGCCGCTTCTTCAATGATGTGGGTGGAAATCACAAAGGTTCTTCCGGTCTCCATGTATTCCTCCAACAGTTTCCGGTAAAAATATTCTCGCATCACCACGTCTAACCCTGCCACCGGCTCGTCTAAAAACGTAAAATCCGCTTTGCTCGCCAGCGCCACAATAATCGTCACCATAGACAGCATTCCCTTGGAAATTTTGGCGATTTTCTGTTTTACATCCAGTTCGAATTTTTTCACCAGTTCCTCTGCTAATGCCTGATTCCAGTTGGGATAATAATAGGACGCTGCCTGCAGGTATTCTCTGACCTTCATGGTTCCGACCCCGTTATTGGAAGCGGAAGGAACCAGTTCTCTTGAAAAGCAGATATGGTTCAATGCTTTCCTGTTTTCCCAGACCTTTTCCCCCTCCCAGGTCACCTCACCGGAGGTGGCAGGATTCTGGGCGGACAGTATCGACAACAGGGTGGTTTTCCCTGCTCCGTTCCTGCCAATCAGACCGTAAATTTTTCCCTTTTCCAGGGTTAAATTCACATTTTTTAATACCTCTTTCTCCCCATATTTTTTGCTGATATTGCTGCATACCAATGTACTCATCATTTACTCCTTTCCTATTCTTCTTCTGCCTCGGCAATCATATTCATTACTTCCTGTTTTCCCAATCCGATGCTGGCTGCCTCCTGCAATAATTTTTTGATAAACTGGTCATAAAATTCGCTGCGTCTCCGCTTTAAAATGATTTCCTTTGCTCCCTCCGATACGAACATTCCTATCCCCCTCTTTTTATATAAAATTCCGGCATCTACTAATATATTTATCCCTTTTGCCGCTGTTGCCGGATTGATGGCATAAAGCTTTGATAATTCGTTGGTACTTGGCACCCGCTCTTCCTCTAAGAGAATGCCGCGGAGAATATCGTTTTCTATCATTTCGCTGATTTGAAGATAGATGGATTTCTCCTGGGTCAGTGTTTCATTCATACATATAGCGCTCCTTTCTCTGGGTGGTGCAGTATATATTCACATTGGGCTGAAAGTGAAATGTGTCACTGCATCGGGGTTTGATATTTTATAGGATTCTGGTTTGTTTTTTATGCCGTAGTGGGGACTTGGTTTATTGGTTAGTTAGTTGTGTAATTAACCATATCACTATATAAGTTTGTTGTCAACTGGTTTTTTATTGATTCTTGTTGTGTGGGGGGGGATTCCGGGG
>JAGAIK010000176.1 GCA_017626625.1 Roseburia sp. | reverse complement strand
TTTTTGATTTATACGGAACCTTGGTGGATATTCATACGGAGGAAGAAGCGGAGGCGGTCTGGGAAAAATTAGCCTTATTTTACGGATATTATGATGCGCTTTATGAGCCGAAGGAGCTGCAGCAGGCATTTCGGAGCCTGATTGCCGGGCGGGAGGCGGAAATGAGAAAGGAAATGCAGTCTGCACAGAGCAGGGAGGCAGAGATGAGAAAGGAAACGCAGTCTGCACAGGGCAGGAAGGCGGACGCCCATGAGGCATTCCCGGAGGTTGAGATTGAGCAGATATTTCTGGAACTGTTTCAGCGGAAAGGCGTGGAGGCGGATTTGACCCTTGCCGTCCATGCGGGACAGTTCTTCCGTATTCTCACCACGGAATACATAAGGCTTTACGACGGGGCAAAGGAACTGCTTGCCGCCTTAAAGGAGGCGGGGGGAAAGCTTTATCTGCTGTCGAATGCACAGCGGATTTTTACGGAGTATGAGCTGCATACCTTAGGGATAGCTTCTTACTTTGAGGATATTTTCATTTCCTCCTCCTGCGGGGTGAAAAAGCCGGACGAGCGTTTCTTCCGTATGCTGTTAGACAAACACCACATTGATGTGTCAAAGGCAATCATGATAGGAAACGACATGAACAGCGATATCCGCGGGGCAAAGCAGGTGGGATTGTCTGCTTTTTACATTCATTCCAACATTTCGCCGGAGTTAGAGGGAGAACCGGGGGCGGATGAAGTGCTGTTACACATGGATATGAAGGCGGTGAAAGAGCGGCTGTTGGGGTAAGATTTATTTGGCGGATTTTTGAGGGAGACCGGAAGAAAACGGCAGACATGAAAAACGCCGGGGTAAATGATTGGCAGAAATTTGCGGGAGAATTGGTGGAAAATGACAGGCGAGAAAACGCCGGGGTAAATGATTGGCAGAGTTTTGCCGATAAATAGGTAAAAGGTACGAATTGTCAGAGCATGTGACAGGAGGGATGAGTTATGTCAATCAATATACAGGCGCAGGGAATGTTTTCCTTAAGACCGGAAGAGAATCAGAACGGGCTGCTGGGAGGAAAGAAAACCGTATTTGCGGGGAATTTAAATCTGGCGAATGACCCCATTGCCCAGAAGCGGAAGGAAGCCCAGGAGAAGGCGTTTAAGCTGGTAAAGGATGCCTGGGAGAACGACCGGGAAGTGGAAAAATCCGTAACTTCCATGAAAGAGCATTACTACGGATTACAGGCGGAAAATCTGGAATACGGAAAAGAATTAGACGATATCCATGAGGACGAGAAGGTGCTGCAGGAGCTGTACGGCGTGCCGGAGGATTCTAAGGAGCAGGAGGATTTAGAACTGTTAAAGAAGCGCCAGGATTATAATAACCGGGTGGGAGAAGCACCCACGAAGGAAGAGTATGAGCGTTTGGCGGAAATCGACAGGCAGGGTCTGACAGAGTACCAGCAGCGGGCGTTAGAGTTAAACGGACGCTCCGGGATTCTGCGCAAAAAGATGAATGATAATAAAGAAATCATGCAGGTAGATGTTGCTAATGTAAAGAGTATTCTGTTAGAAAAGCTGAAATCAGACCCCATGGC
>JAGAIK010000015.1 GCA_017626625.1 Roseburia sp. | reverse complement strand
GTTTCGAAGGCGAAATCAAATGGGACCCCACCAAACCCGACGGAACCCCCCGAAAACTTCTCGACGTCACCAAACTGGAAAACCTCGGCTGGAAATACAAAACCGAACTGGAAGACGGCATCCGCCTCGCCTACGAGGACTTCTTAAACAACCCAATGCGGGCAGAACGCTAATTTAACATACGACATTCAAAAGAATATGCCGACAGATACTAATTAAGCGTAGCAAAAGTATTTTACGCACAACTTTTCGAGAAACAGCCAGTGATGGCAAGTCATTCTGAAAGACCCGTTGGAAGACGCCGGCACTTAGCGAGGTCCTTTCGAGCTTAGTGTCCGCTGCGTTTTCCACGGAGCGAGAGCGTGTCTTGAAGAAGGACTTGCCATCACAGGCGTCCCTAAAAAGGAGGACAAAAAATTTTGTACATCGTATTATTATCCGGCGGCTCCGGCAAACGCCTATGGCCCCTATCCAACGACCTCTGTTCCAAACAGTACATCAAACTCATGAACCACGACAACGCAGCGAATGACGAAAAATGTTCCATGCTGCAGCGTGTATTCGGTCAGCTAAAAACAGCAGGCCTTTCCGAGAACACCATCGTCTGTGCCAGCAGCGCCCAGGAGGAATTAATCGAAAGCCAGCTAGACGGCGCTGCCGAAGTGGCGGTAGAACCCATGCGCCGGGACACCTTCCCGGCAGTCATGTTATCCTGCGCGTATCTGTTATCCGAAAAAGGCGCAAAAGAAAATGACGTGGTGGCATTTCTCCCCGTAGACCCCTACACCACAGGAGAATTTTTTAACCGCATCAAAAAATTAGGGGATTACATCGCCTCAAGGGAGCAGACCATCGGACTTCTCGGCGGCGTACCCACTTATCCCTCCACGAAATACGGTTACATTGTACCGGAGCAGGGAGAGGGAGAACTGTTAAAGGTACAGGGATTTCAGGAAAAACCCGACGAAGCCACAGCGGAAAAATTAGTGGCGGAGGGAGCGCTCTGGAACTGCGGCGTATTCTGCTTTAAGCTTTCCTTAGCAGCGAAGTGGCTAGAGAAATACGGCGTGACCACAGACTATAACCAGATGGTGGCAGACTATGAAAAGCTTCCGAAAAAGAGCTTTGACTATGAAGTGTTAGAGCACTGGAAGGATATTGCCGCCATCAAATATGACGATATCTGGAAAGATTTGGGAACCTGGAACACGCTGACGGAAGAAATGCCGGAAAACAGTATCGGAGATGTGACCTGGGACGATACCTGTGAGAACAGCCATGCCATCAACGTGTTAGGCGTTCCGCTGGTGGTGATGGGGGCGAAAAATATGGTAATTGCAGCCTCCCACGACGGCATTTTAGTGGCAGATAAGCACCAGAGCTCTTATATCAAAAAATGCTTAGAGCATATCGAAGATACATCCAAATATGAAGAACGGCGCTGGGGAACCATCAAGACCATTGACAATGACGAGGACGACGGTATCCGCAGCGTGACAAAGCGAATCAAAGTGGTGGCGGGAAAAGTTATGCCGAAGCATAAGCATTTGAAGCACACCGAAACCATTACCGTGCTTTCCGGTATGGGAAAACTGATATTAGAGGGCGTGGAAGTGGATTTGATGGCAGGCTCCACCGTCAGCATTGCGGCGGGAAAAGAACATTCCATCAAAGCTCTCGGCTCGGATTTGCGCTGCATTGAAGTCTGCGTAGGAGACGCGGAGGACGACGAAAATTTGATTTGACAGGCAGTGCAGAAACAGAAAGGAACGGCATATGAATATTTTATTGACCTCCGCCGGACGGCGGGGATATTTGGTGGAATATTTCAAAGAGGCGTTACAGGGAACAGGGGAAGTGCATGTGGGAAACAGCACTCCCCTTTCTCCCGTTTTTTACTATGGTGATAAAAGCGTGGTAACACCCCTGATTTATGACGAAGATTATATTCCATTTTTGAAAAGATATTGTAAGGAAAATCAGATTACGGCGATTATTTCCCTGTTTGACGTTGATTTATATATGTTAGCGCAGCACAGAGAGGAATTTGCCAAAGAGGGAGTGACGGTCATTGTCTCTGCCCCGGAGGTGATTTCTGTCTGCAATGACAAGTGGGAGACGTTTCAGTTTTGCAAAAGAGAGGGCTTACATGCGCCAAAGACATACTGTCGGTTAGAAGAGGCGAAGGCTGCCATTGACGCCGGGGAGCTAAGTTATCCGGTGATTATCAAACCCCGCTGGGGCATGGGCTCCATTGCGGTTTATCAGGCGGAAAATGAGGAAGAGCTAGAGGTGCTGGCAAAGAAAGTCAAGCGAGAAATCTTTGCTTCCTATCTGAAATATGAATCTGCCTTTGATGAGGAGGTCTGCGTTCTGTTTCAGGAGAAAATCAGGGGGCAGGAGTACGGGCTTGACGTGATACATGATTTGGAGGGAAAACACTGCCTTACCGTGGTGCGTAAAAAGATTGCCATGCGTTCCGGGGAGACAGACTGCGCCCAGATTTTAGAGGACGAGAAGGTGGCTGCGGTGGGAACGGCAGTGGGAGACGCCTTAGGACATATCGGAAACCTGGATATGGACGTATTTGTCACGGAAGACGACATCTATGTATTAGAGTTGAATGCCCGTTTCGGCGGAGGATATCCGTTCAGCCATTTAGCGGGAGTCAATCTGCCGAAAGCCATTGTGAAATGGTTGAGAGGAGAACCTTTAGACGAGGAACTTGTGATAAAGAAACCGGGGATTTTAGCCCAGAAGGATATCCGCATGATAGATATTACGGATTGCGTGGGAAAAGAGTCTGGGGCATTGTAAATGGATATTGCTGATTGTGGGTAAGTGCAGTTCCAAAGGACGCGAACCTGAAAGGAAAGGGGAGACATATGACAGACTTAAAAAGCTATGAAACGCCTTGTTATCTGATAGATTTAAAAAAATTTGAGGAAAACTGCCGGACTCTTATGAACCCGTTTTTAGAGCAGTGGGACGGCAGGGTGGAATTTGGCTATTCCGTAAAAACGAATCATGACGAAAACCTGATTCGATATGCGGCGGAGCATTTGGGCTGGTATGTGGAAACCGTATCACAAAATGAATATGAATACGCCCACAGCTTCGTGGCACCGGAGCGCATCATTTTAAACGGACCCTGCAAGGGAGAGACTTTGCTGCAGGCCTATGAAAAGGGCAGTATCATCAATTTAGACCATATGGCAGAGGTGGAAATGCTCTGCCGTTATTTAGCGGAGCACCCGAAACGGGAAACCGAAGTGGGGCTTCGTGTGAATTTTGACTTAGAAGCCCTCTGTCCGGGAGAAACCACGGCGGGGGAAGCGGTGAGCCGTTTTGGAATCTGTTATGAAAACGGAGAATTTAAAAAGGCGGTTCTCATGCTGAAAGAGGCAGGGATTTCTGTCCACGGCATTCATCTGCACACCAGTACGAAGAGCAGAAGCGCCAAAGTATTTAACATGTTAGCGAGAAAAGCGGTAGAGCTTGCCAAAGAGTATGAACTTGGGTTACAATATATAGATATGGGCGGCGGATTTTTCGGCGGACAGAAGGTGGCGGGAAAGCCGTCTATGGAAGAATATGCCGCCTGCATTTGCGGGGAATTGAGAAAAGGCTTTGCGCCGGAGAAAACCAGGCTGATTTTAGAACCGGGGGCTTCGGTGATTGCCACTGCCATGGAATATATGACGAGGGTGATTAATACCAGGGATATCCGTGGGGAGCGTGTGGTGACTTTAGACGGCACACTGCTTCACATCAATCCTTTTATGAGTCACAGGGTTCCGCCCTATCGTCTGGTGCAGCAGGAGCAGAAAACAGCGCTTGTTTCCGGGACGGAATGCTTGCAGGAGGGAAATTTTGCAAAGCAGCAAAACAGTGCGGCTGAGAAGAAAACGCCGGAACAGCAGTTGATTTGTGGCTGTACCTGCATGGAAAATGACCGGTTCCTGACGGTAGAGGGAGAGGTTGCGCTAAAACCGGGTGATGTGTTCCTTTTTCAGAACGCCGGGGCTTACACGGAAGCTTTCAACAGTGAATTTATCTTGGCTTTGCCGAAGGTTTATGTAAGATAAGCCGGGCAGGTTAGACAGGGAAAGCCGGACGGCAGCTCTCCGCAAAGCAGCAGTGACAGTAAAAAACAGACAGGAGTGGAGAAATAATGTTATCAGTTATTATTCCAGCCTTTAACGAGGAAGCAATGATACCGATTACGGCGAAAACCATCGGCGGTATCTTAGAAGAAGCACAAATACCATATGAGCTGGTATTCGTCAATGACGGTTCGAAGGATGAAACCTGGCGCCGGATTGAGGCGGAGGCAGAGAAGAGCGGCTGCGTCCGCGGAATTTCCTTTTCCAAAAATTTCGGGAAAGAGGCGGCAATGATGGCGGGGCTTGCCTATGCCAGAGGGGAAGCCTGCGTGGTGATTGACTGTGATTTGCAGCACCCGCCGGAGAAAATCGTGGAGATGTACCGTCTATGGCAGCAGGGCTACAAGGTAGTGGAGGGGGTTAAGCTTTCCAGAGGGAAAGAGGGCGCTTTCCATAAATGGGCGGCAGGCATGTTTTACGCCATCATCAGCAAAGCCACCTCCATTGACATGCGGAATGCCTCCGATTTTAAGCTGATGGACAGGCAGGTGGTGGACACTATTTTGAAGATGCCGGAAAAACAGTTTTTCTTCCGGGCGATATCTTCCTGGGTGGGCTATAAATCCACCACGGTGGAGTTTGAAGTGCAGGAGCGCATGGAGGGCGAATCCAAATGGTCCATGAAGTCTTTGGTAAAATATGCGGTGACCAACATTACTTCCTTTTCCTCCGCACCTTTGCAGTTGGTGACCTTCAGCGGCATTATATTTTTTATCTTTGCACTGGTGCTGGGGATTCAGACATTGATTAAGTTTATCATGGGGGATGCCCTAGAAGGGTTTACGACGGTCATTATGCTGCAGTTGATTACCGGAAGCATTCTCATGGTCGCCATCGGCATTATCGGCTATTATATTGCAAAAATCTATGATGAGGTAAAAGAACGCCCACGGTTTATCGTGGAGGAAGAGACCGGAGAAAAGGAAGCGTAAGATGGAAAAATTAAAAGAACTTTTGGAAAAATACCGGGAGGTTATCAGCTATATTTTCTGGGGCGTCATGACCACGCTGGTAAATTATCTGGTATATTTTGTCTGCACGAAAACCCTTGGGATTGATTATCTTATCAGCAATGTCATCGCATGGTTTTTATCCGTGCTTTTTGCCTTCTGGGTAAATAAGGTTTATGTGTTCCGCTCCTACGGAAAAGATGTAGGGACCATGGTGCGGGAGTTCGGCACTTTCGTATCGGCGAGGGTGCTGTCCGGCGTGCTGGAAACGGGGATGCTGGCGCTTTTTGTAGAGACGCTGCACTTTAATTCCGATGTGGTGAAAATAGCGGCAAGCGTGTTGGTGGTGATTATCAATTACGTGTTGAGCAAACTGATTATATTTAAGAAACAGGGGGAAGAAGCATGAATGCAGCGATGAGTACACCGGATGGATTTGTGAAGGAAGTGTGGAAAAAAATTCCAGGTACGGTGAAGGCGGCGTTTTTTGGAGCCGTTGTGATTGGTCTTATGACCCATATCTATGAATTTACCAACAAGCTTTATAACTATGACGAACTGATAAACACGCCTGCGGGTTATGGAACGGGGGCGGAGTCCGGCAGATGGTTCCTGCGGATTTTAGGCGATATATTCGGGGCGCAGTTTGGCAATTATTCCCTGCCTTTTATCAACGGAATGCTTTCCGTGTTGCTGCTGTCTTTGTCTGCGGCGCTGATTGCGGATATGTTTCGGATGGAGAGCAGGTTTTTTGCTGTGATGTTAGGTGGTTTTTGTGTTTCCTTTCCGGCGGTGACAAGTACCTTCATGTTTATGTACACGGCGGTTTATTATTCCGTTGCGCTGTTTTTCAGTGTTCTGGCGGCGTGGCTGATGGTGCGTTTTCCAAAAAAAATTGTGTTAAATATCGTGGCGGTGGTGCTGATTGCCTGCTCTTTGGGTATTTATCAGGCATATTTTCCCAATACCGTGTGCCTTCTGGTGATGAGCATTATTTTTATCTGCGCATTTTCCGGGGAGAAAAAAACGTGGAAAGACGTATTTTTCCTTGCCCTGCGGTATGTGTTAGTCCTTGCCCTGGGTATGATACTGTACTTTATTCTGCATAAGGTGCTGGTGGCGACATGGGGATTGGAGATTAATTCCTATCAGGGACTGGATTCTATGGGACAGACCAATCTCACGGAAATATTGCTGGCGATGAAGAACAGTTACCGTGATTTTATCAATCTGTTCCGTGGAGATGTGATGTGTTTAAATCCCACAACTTATGTAAGGCGGTGCTATTTCTTTGTGATGGCGTCCTGGGGTATCGGTGCGCTGTGCCTGCTTTTCGGGGAAAAGGGCTGTAAGGTCAAGAAGGTTTTTATGGTGTTGGGCTTTCTGGTATTTCCCATTGCAGTGTATCTGATTTATATGATGACCCCAAACGGCTGGGTCTATACCCTGATGGCATATTCCGTAGTGTTTGTGTCCGTTTTTACGCTGGTCTGGGCGGATAAATTCCGTCTTTCCTTTGACAAAAAGGAGATTGTAAGGAAAGGAACCCAGTGGATTGCGGCGCTGACTTCCGTCATCATGATTGCTGTTTATATCTGGTACGGCAACGGATGCTATATGTCTTTGGAATATACGAAATATCATGATATGGCATATTTCCAGACCATGGTGACCCAGATTAAGAGCCTGGAAGGCTACAATGATGAACTGGCCCTTGCCCTGGTGGGAAATGAAATCAACGACGCCACCAATAATATGGGAAGTCTGGTGGGCGGCACCTTTGGTCTTGGCGGAAAGACGGAGACGAATATCAATGCTTATTCGAGAAACTATATCATTACGAAATTTTTAGGCTTTGCGCCGAGATTTTGTGAATATGAGGAAATTAAAAGCATTATGGAAACCGAGGAATTTCAGGAAATGCCATGTTATCCCGATGATGGAGCGATTAAAATCATAGACGGCGTTATTGTCGTAAAATGTATGGAGTAGAGAGATGGAGAACAAAAGCAAAACAGCATATCTGGAATTGCTGCGAATCATTGCCTGTTTTTTGGTAATAGTCAACCACACCAACAGCGGTATTTTTCTGTCGCGCACTCCGGAGGATAAAACCTGGTGGGTGTCCATTACGTACTTTTTTGTCTGCAAGGTGGCGGTGCCTGTTTTCTTAATGATTTCGGGGACGCTGCTGTTAGAGAGAACCGATGACTTCCGGAAATATATTTCCCGGATTCTTCGGATTGTTATTGTGATTGTGGTGTTTTCCTTTGTGTATTATGTCAGAAGTATGTACCGCTCCGGGCTGCCGGTGGATATCATTGAATTTTTCAAGCTGATTTACCAGCACCATATCACCAATGCTTACT
>JAGAIK010000175.1 GCA_017626625.1 Roseburia sp. | reverse complement strand
CTTCGCCGCTTCTTCCTTCCTGATATGTCCCCAGGCGATTGTCTGTCCGCAGCCGCCGCATTTTTCGGAATTGACGGTGATGGGACGCTTGCAGGTGGGGCAGGCATAAATGACTCTGCCCTCCATATCGGTGGTTTCCACCGCATCGGACGGAAACTGCTTGATTAGCTGTGCTCTCAAATCATCCTGCATCATACACTATACTCCTTATCCTTTTTCTCCTGTGTGCCGGGCAGTTCCCTTTTTTTGGGGGGTACTGCTCATTATTTGCTCCGCAGTGCAAGGCTCGATTTCGCTTTGCTACATCTCGCCCGCGGGCATTCGCCCTATCAAAAATGTCACAGTCAAATTCGCCTGCAAGCAGTCGATTTGCCTCTAACATTTTTGGCACTGCTCATTGCTTAACACGAGTATATCATACTTCTCAGCCCAGTGCTACATCTAAAATCATCATCAGAAGAAAACCGGCTGCGAAACCAATGGTACCGACGTCGCTGTGTTCTCCTGCGGATGCCTCCGGCAGCAATTCTTCCACCACCACATAGAGCATTGCCCCTGCGGCAAATGCCAGAAGATAGGGCAGCAGCGGTGTCACAATTCCGGTCAGAAGTATCGTAATGGTTGCCGCAATCGGCTCCACCACACCGGATGCCATACCGTAAAAAAAGGATTTCGCCCTGCTGCCTCCCTCGCTTTTTAGGGGAAGGGAGATGATTGCCCCCTCCGGGAAATTCTGGATGGCAATTCCTACGGAAAGCGCCACCGCCGACGCTACGGTAATTTTCTCATTTCCCGATAAAAGTCCTGCAAATACCACTCCCACCGCCATTCCCTCGGGAATGTTATGCAGGGTGACAGCCAGTACCAGCATGGTTGTTTTTTTTAGCTGGCTTGGCAGCCCCTCCGGCTTCTCTTCGTTTAAATGAAGGTGGGGGATTATCCTGTCCATGGCAAATAGAAATGCCATTCCTAAGGCGAAGCCCACTGCCGCCGGGACAAAAGCAAATTTTCCCATATCCCCGGACATATCAATGGCGGGAATCAGAAGGGACCACACGGAGGCTGCCACCATCACACCGGAGGCAAAGCCCAAAAGCCCCTTCTGAACCAGCGGATTCAACTCGTCTTTCAGGAAAAAAACACAGGCTGCCCCTAAGGTTGTTCCCAAAAACGGTATCAGTAAACCAATGACTATATTCAAAACAGTTTCCTCTCTTTTTCACATTCTGCTTTTATCCTATGCCCCGGCATCCGTTTTATGTATGCCCTGCTTTTCCAACTTTGCCTCTGCTTTTTTCTGAAATTTTTCAGACTGAATGATGAACCTTTCATGGATTCCCTCACCGATTTTTCCTGCCTCATCTTCTACATCTACGGAAAATACAAGACGTCTTCCGTCAACCTCTACCAAAGTGGTGTTGCAGGTGATTTTCATTCCCACCGGAGAAGCGGATAAATGTTTGATATTTAAACTGGTACCTACGGTGGCGCAGCCCTCTTCTAATTCCGCCGCCACACTTTTCCATGCGGTTTCCTCCATCAAAGCAATCATTGCCGGAGTTGCAAAAACCTGCAAAGTGCCGCTTTTCATCACTTCTGCGGTGTTTTCCTTTTCTACCGTAATCGTCATCTGACCTTTGATACCTGCTTCTAACATTTTTTGTTCCTCCTGATACTATCCTGTTTCTTTGCCGTTTTTCATAATGCTTCCGTTACGCAGTTTCAGTATAGGGGAAACCCCGGAATTTATCAATCCCATTTTTCAAAATTCTGTTTTCAGGTCCGTGCCGAAGCGGTAACAGGCGTCTTTTCTGTTTCCAGGGTGTTTCCCGCCCCGCTCATGTCTAAATGACGAAGCAGTCTTACGGTCAGCAGCCCGGTCACAAGGATTGCCACAACGTCACAAATCGGAGCGGAATACAAAATCCCCATTACCCCAAGATAAATGGGCAGCACAAGAATCAGTATGACATGGACGACTTCCCGGACCAATGACATGGCAGCCGAAAAGAGAGGTTTTCCCACCGCCTGCATAAATGCACCGCAGCCCTTCTGGATACAGGTAAATACGATTCCACTCAGATAAATCCGCATGGTCATCGTGGCAAACTCCATATATAAAGCATCGCCGCTTCCGAATATGCTGACAATCTGTGCCGGAAAAGCTTCAAATATAACCAGCGCAGCCGCACCAATGCAAAATTCGGAAATCAGCATTCTCCAAAAAAGCTTTTTGACACGGTCGGTATTCCCTGCGCCGTAATTGTAGCTGGCAATGGGCTGTATTCCTATGGTAAGCCCGATGG
>JAGAIK010000174.1 GCA_017626625.1 Roseburia sp. | reverse complement strand
GGCAAGTACTTCCGACAATTTTTCCGGAAAACCAAAAGAATTTTATTCTTTTTTTAGATTTTCCCTGCCGCTATTTCCCCGCAGCCTCCTTCTCTCTGTTTATCTGCCCCATATTGTAAAGCTTTTCTTCTTTATAAGAACGGAAATTCCCTGCGTCAAGGGCGTCCCTGATTTCCTCCATCATGGTATTGTAGAAATAGAGGTTATGCAGAACACAGAGACGCATTCCGAGCATTTCCTTCGCCTTTAACAGATG
Source organism: Roseburia sp. (assembly GCA_017626625.1). Classification (GTDB taxonomy): domain Bacteria; phylum Bacillota; class Clostridia; order Lachnospirales; family Lachnospiraceae; genus Roseburia. The sequence continues at coordinate 2,199 of JAGAIK010000174.1, read as the reverse complement.
ACGGATGTATGCCCTGCTGTAACGCCGGCAGGCAGGGCAGCCGCAGCCTTCTTCAATGGGACGCATGTCTTTTTCGTATTTCTGGTTAAAAAGATTGATTTTCCCCTGATTGGTGTACACATGACCGTGACGTCCGTTTCTGCTGGGATAAACACAGTCGAAGAAATCCACGCCCCGCTCCACTCCCTCTAAAATGTTGGCAGGAGTTCCCACTCCCATCAGATAGGTTGGCTTGTTCACCGGAAGATAGGGCACCGTCTCGTCTAAAATATGATACATTTCCTCGTGACTCTCCCCCACGGCAAGACCGCCCACCGCATAACCGTCCAAATCCATCTCGGCAATCCGCTTGGCATGTTCAATGCGGATATCCGGGAAAATAGCTCCCTGGTTAATGCCAAACAGCATTTGCTGTTTATTTACGGTATCCTCCAGGGAATTTAACCGTTTCATTTCCGTTTTGCACCGCTCTAACCACCGTGTGGTGCGTGCCACAGAATTTTCCACATAGGCACGGTCCGCTAACGCCGGGGCGCATTCATCAAACGCCATGGCAATGGTAGAACCCAGGTTAGACTGTATCTGCATACTCTCTTCCGGCCCCATAAATATTTTTGCCCCGTCGATATGGGAGTTAAAATAAACCCCTTCCTCTTTGATTTTCCTAAGACCTGCTAAGGAAAACACCTGAAATCCGCCGGAATCCGTTAAAATCGGGCGGTTCCAGGACATAAATTTGTGCAGTCCCCCCACCTCTTTGATTAGCTTGTCCCCGGTTCTCACATGAAGATGGTAGGTGTTAGAAAGCTCTACCTGACACTTAATCGTCTCCAAATCCTCGGTGGAAACCGCTCCCTTGATAGCCGCCACCGTCCCCACATTCATAAACACCGGAGTCTGGATATCCCCATGAACGGTATGGAAAACACCCCGCTTGGCTCTTCCCTCCTGCTTTAATAATTCGTACATTTTACTCCTGCTTTCTGCGCCGTTTTTCTTTTTCTCATCTTCTGACCGTCTCCGCAGCACACAGCGCCATGCCGCACAGTCATTCATTGTTACTGCCCGTTCCCATAGCAGTCTCTAATCATTTGAATTGTCACTGCTGTTTCCCTCAGCAGCATCGAGCCAGTTATATTGTTACTGCCCGTTCCCGCAACAGTCTCTAATCATTTGAAAGGTCTGCACTCCATTTAACGCCAAACAGCAACACCTAATTTTCCGTTAGGCGTTCTAAAATTTCAAAATATTCCTCAAAAGTTTTCTTACAGCAGCCCGGATTATCAATGACAATTCCCTCCGTCCGAAGCCCCAGCAGAGAAAATGCCATCGCCACCCGGTGGTCCTCATAAGTCTCTATCACAGCAGCTTTCGGCTGCCCCGGAAAAATCGTAATGGCAGACTGCTCCTCCGCACAGCAGATTCCCGCTTTTCCAAGCTCTGCCGCCATGGCATGAAGCCTGTCCGATTCCTGCCCCCGGATATGACCTATCCCTGTCATTCTCACTTTAGAATTGGCATAGGGCGCCATCGCCGCTAAGGTCAGCGCCTGGTCGGAAAAATCGTTCATATTTAACTCAATCCCCTTTAATTTTCCAACCTCCGGTCCGGTCACCCGTATCCCCTCCGGCTCCTCCTCCACAGCGCATCCCATGTCCCGGAGCACCTCTAAAAACTTCATATCCCCCTGACTGTTATCAAAATGCACATTTTTTACCAGAGCAGTCCCCCCGGTAATAGCAGCCGCCCCATAAAAATAACACGCCGCCGACACATCCGGCTCAATCCGGTAATACGTCTTTTTATAGGAAGCCCCGGCAGGCACCGTATAATCTCTCCCATCAAAGCCCACCATCACTCCCGCTTCCTCCAACATTTTCCGGGTAATACGGATATAAGAACCATCTGTTTTCTCACTGGTGATATGGATTTTCAACCCCTGCTTTACCATAGGAGAAATCAAAAGCATAGCGCTTAAAAACTGCGTACTCTTACTGATATCCAATTCCAGATACAAGGCTTCCGTCATCTCCGCAAGAACCATTCCCCCCTCTTCTCTCCGGCTTCGACACCCTCTAATGCGGATTGGCAAAAATCCTTCCTCCTCCAAATAAGTGATTTCAGCTCCCACACCTTCCAACAAATCAAACAACGGCTTCATGGGACGCTTCTTCATCTGCTCCGACGCCTGTATCGTAT
>JAGAIK010000173.1 GCA_017626625.1 Roseburia sp. | reverse complement strand
CGGCAGGGCAGCCCCCAGTACCTCCACATATCCGCTGACCATGTCACCGACGCTCCAGGGCGCAAAACTGTAATAGGCTAAAAACAGCAGGCTGACCGCCGCCGGGAGACACCAGTGAATAACCGGGAGCAGGGTGCGGTGCATTTTCCGCCCCTCTGCCCGCAGTAATCTTATAAATTGCATAGTAATCCTAGCTCCTTTCCGAAACATTTCTCACATTTTCTTCCCAGATACCAGAATGCCAGAAACCATAACAGGGAAACCGGAACCCCCATCCAGACGCTGCTCCTATCCAAAAGCTCCGCCGAAAAGGTCATCTGCCCCGGCTCTGCCGGAAGTCCGTTCGGAAGAACGCCAAGTACGGCGCACATCATTCTTGCGGTTATTCCCTGGGGCACTGCCAGATAAAAGGAAGTCACCGACAGGGAGGCAGACAGCACCACATACCCTGCCATATGAAGAAATATCATAGGAAACAGCCCCACAAACCGGGTAAGTAGCTGACAGAACGGAACCTGCCATAAAAAAGACAGCCATAAGAGAACCGCCGCCGCTGTCTGCGCCGCCACCGACGGTTCACACTGCAATGGCACGGAAAAAATATTTTTTAACACTGCCCGGACGAAACACACCCCCACTGTCAGTATTGCCGACGTAATCCCCAGATAACATACGCCAAATGCTATTTTTGCGTCCCAGACTTTTCCCATGTCCACCGGGAGGCAGAAAAGCGTTCTGCCCTTCTGCTTTTTGTCTTTCATGTAAATACTGCCGGAAAGCAGCGCCGCCGTTCCCGGACCAAGATACATATACCACCAGTTATAGCTGTCAATGGTAAAATACGACCAGGTCAGCAGTGCCGCCGCAAGAATACACAAAAGCGGCATTGCCACCGCTATTTTAGGCAGTACAGAATGCCGGAATTTCATTTTTTCCGCCTGAAAATACGCTGTTCTGCTGATTTTTGCCTTTCCCTGTACTTCGTTTCCATATGCCGTCATTCTGATTCCTGCTTTTTCCTGTGCTCCGTTCCCATATGCCGTCATTCTGCACTCCCTCTCTTTCCCTGTGTCACTTCTAAAAACAGGCTTTCCAAATCCTCCTGCCCCTCTAATTTTCCCTGATAAGCCAGCTCTCCCTCCACCATCATGCCGATGTAGTCTGCTGTCTGTTCTATCTCGCTTAAAATATGGCTGGATACCAGCACCGTCATTCCCTGCTCCGGGAAACTGCGTATCATCTTCCGCAGCTCTAAGATTCCCATGGGGTCTAACCCGTTTACCGGCTCGTCTAAAATTAACAGCTTCGGCTTAGAAAGCAGAGCTAAAGCAATGCCAAGCCTCTGTTTCATTCCCAGAGAAAATGCCCCTGCCCTCTTTTTTCCCGTTCCGGTAAGCCCCACCGTGTTCAGTGTCTCCACAATCCGGCTGTCGGGCAGCCCAAGCAGCAGCGCCCGTACCTTTAGATTTTCCCACGCCGTAAGATTTTCATAAACCGGCGGCGTCTCCACCAGCGCCCCGATATCCGCCAAATCCTCTCGTGACCAGGGGTGCCCGTCAAAGAAAATTTTTCCCTCCGTGGGGCGCAGAAGTCCCGTTATCATTTTTAAGAACGTGGATTTTCCCGCTCCGT